>NZ_JBSIPA010000308.1:0-7932 GCF_053574605.1 Caballeronia sp. M23-90
TTGCAGCCGCCGTGTCAGGTGCTGCGACTGGCGCGGGCGCTGCGACGGCCGGGTGGCTCGAAGGGAAAATCTTGCTCAGGATCGTTCCGAAGATGCTCATGATGGGTATCCCTTATTCGATGGTGGAAGCAACTTGATTGCAGCTTCACGCAGCATGCCCGCAAGCTCCATACCTTGAAACGTTTCGCAGGACAGAGAACATTGCAGGCAGCTCAGGCTGCAGGAACATTGTAGGTGAGCGAGGACGCGATTGAACGACATCGGTATGTGAAAAAACGTCTTTGGTGCAATGAGACCCGCATTGATTTTGGCGTCTGCAATGAAATTGTCACGCCTGCGTCGTCATGAATCGCCCGTCATTCATGCGATGATTCGCGCACTGCAACCGTACGCTTTGCCATGACATCGAGACGACAACCTGACTTCGCACGCTCATCCGCACGCTTCGTAACGGGTTCCACCTTGCGCCACGTGGTCGTGATGGCGAGCACCGGCGCAATCGGGCTGATGGCGGTCTTCGCCGTCGATCTCGTCAACCTCTTCTACATCTCTCTTCTCGGCGATACATCCATTGCCGCCGCTGTCGGATTTGCCGGCACGATCAACTTTTTCATCACGGCCATATCGATCGGCATGACGATTGGCGTCAGCGCCACCGTCGCGAGGCTTCTCGGCGCCGGACAGCGCATGAAGGCGCGGCAGGTCGCGTCCGCGAGTCTTGTATTGATGATCGCTGTAACGATCGTATTGAGCGCAGCCACCTTGCTGTTCCTCGATCCGATCCTCAGAGCATTGGGCGCCGCGGGCGAGACGCGCACGCTGACCCGTAGCTTCCTGATGATCACCGCGCCCACGTATGTGTTCCTTGCCATCGGCATGTGCACTGCCGCGCTGATGCGCTCCGTTGGCGATGCCCGGCGCGCCATGGCCGTCACGCTCATGGCTGCGGTCGTGACGGCCGTACTCGATCCGATTCTCATCTTCGGTTTTCATCTCGGGTTGACGGGCGCGGCGATATCGAACGACATAGCGCGGCTCGCCCTTGCCGCAGTGGGCTTGCATGGCGCAATGCGCGTCAACGACCTGATCGGTCCCGTGCGATTTTCGCGGCTCTGGTCAAACAGTCAGCCGGTCATGAAAGTGGCGCTTCCCGCTGTTCTGACGAATCTGGCCACGCCCGTTGCCAGCGCTTATGTCACGCACGCGATGGCGCGTTTCGGCGCAGCGGCCGTAGCCGGTCAGGCGACCGTCGACCGGATCACGCCGGTGGCCTTCGCGCTGATCTTCGCGCTCACCGGGGCGGTCGGTCCGATCATCGCGCAGAATCTCGGCGCCGGCCGCGCGGACCGGATTCGCGAAACCATACGCAACAGCCTCGTATTCGTGCTGCTGACCGTCGCGATCGCGTGGCTCGTTCTGGCACTGGTCCAGAACGGCCTGATCCGCGCGTTTTCCGCACGCGGCGACACCGCCATGATCATCCGCGTATTTTGTTCATGGCTGGTCGCGAGTTATGCGTTTGTCGGCTGTCTGTTCGTGGCGAACGCGACGTTCAACAATCTCGACAGGCCGTTGTTATCGACGGTATTCAACTGGGGACGCGCAACGCTCGGTACGCTGCCGTTCGTTGCCGTCGGCATGAAGTACGGGCCTGTGGGCGTGCTGATCGGCATTGCGGCGAGCAATGCGGTCTTCGGCACAATGGCGATGTTCGTTGCGTTCATTGTCGTCAAACGTCTTCCCATGGGCGATTGCGCCGCCATGGCGCGCAAGGACAGCAACCGGCTGGAACAGTCGTCAGTGAATGTTCCGGGTGCCGCGGTGGGCAATACGGTCGCGCCCGATGTCGAATTGAAAGAGTTTCCCGTGCAGAGGCGCTGACAAGTCAAAGACCCGTTCCGATTATTCATCCACAGTGGATTCAGTTGTCACCCCTATCAGTACAATGTTTCGATAGTGCGCGCATATACTGATTTCCATCGACGCAGCGCACTCAGCAACAACCGCTGCGTAACCCTTGGACGAAGTACCTGATACGCACCGGAGCACATCATGAACAAGACTTTTATCGCATCGTTGTTGATCGCCGTTTCGGCTGCCGTTGCAGCACCTGCATTTGCAAGCAGCGGTTATGGCCCGGCACCGTCGTATAACCCGCTGGTCGGCGCACCGGAATCGCAACGCGGTCAAAGTGCACAAAGCATCGCTACAGATAACGCCCAGCAAAACGGCGATTCGCGCGCTTACGGCGGCGTGAAGAGCACGAACACGGAATCCGGCAATCGCGTTCAGGCGAACGACACACGTTCGATTTATTCGCATAATTGATTCGAGTTTGATGAAGCCAATGCCCGGTGAACGCAGGTTCAACGGGCATTGGTGTATTCAGCATTCGCGTTTCTCTTTCGTGCATCGTATAAAGTCGATGGATCTGGCTTATTGCTTAAGCTCTTCTCCCCCGATGCAATCCACCCGAAAGGAAACACGCCATGTCAGAGCAAGCGCAGTTCGAACTTTTCGCATTCTGGCGCTCGTCCGCCGCGTATCGCGTACGCGTCGCACTCGCCCTGAAAGGCCTGAGCGCGCATGAGCAGAATATCGATCTCGATGCCGGCGAACAACGCAGCGACGCATTCCTGAAGATCAGTCCGCTCGGATCGATTCCCGCGCTGGTGCAAGAGGGGCACGAGCCGCTCACCCAGTCGCTCGCGATCCTCGAGTTCCTCGACGAACTGCAGCCCACGCCGCCTTTGTTGCCGAGCGATTTGTACGGACGCGCACGTGTGCGTTCCATTGCATCGATGTGCGCCGCCGATACCCATCCCATGGTCGTGCCGCGCGTGAAAAAGTATCTGCAGACAGCCGGTGGTTTCGACGATACCGCGTGGCGCGCGTGGCAGATCAAGTGGCTGAGCACGGGGCTGGCAGCAATCGAAGAACGTCTTGCGGGGTCATCGGAGACGGGCATTTATTGTCATGGCGATCAACCCACCATGGCCGACATCTGCCTCGCGAGCATTGTTGCGGTCACACGCGTGTTCAAGATCACGGTGCCGGATATTCCGACCATCGACAGGATCATCGGCGTGTGCGACCAGCATCCGGCGTTCATGAAGGCGGACCCGAAAAAGCAGGCGGGTTCGCCGGGTTAAGCAACGCACCCGAGCTATACGATTGAATCAACGCCACGCTCCTGCGCATCGATCTCGTCTTTCAGGCGCAGGAGTTCGCTTCCATGCGCGTCCTGCTGCTTTTCGATGCGCTCAGTAGGCCCGACGACGGATATCCCGTACAAGTCACCGCCAACGGAAACTGCGATCGCCACTGCAGATAGCTCTGGTGCGCTTTCCCCGAGGTTCACGCTCCAGCCCCGCTGCCTTGCCGCCGACGTCTGCTCGACCAGTGCAGCAAAATCAGCGGTCGTGCGATCCGTCATCCGCTCGAACCCGAGCTTTTCGGCAAGCGTTGATTGCATCTGCGCGGACAACTCACCGAAGATCGCCTTGCCAATCGAATTGGCATGCACCGGGCGCAGCTCGCCTGGCTTCACGATGTAACGGATTGCCTTGAACGATTCGACCACGTCGAGATAAACCACGGCTGCGTCATGAATCTTGCCGAGCACGATGGTCTCGCCGGTGGCATCGCGCAAGGCGACCAGCCGGGCATGCAGCATCTCCACCACGGGGTCTACCGCATCGATCGCCTGGGCAAGCTGCAGCAGTCGCCGCGTCGGATAGTAGCCACCCCGCTTTTTCACTTCGTAGAGATATCCGCGGCTTACGAGCGTACGCGCAAGCGCGAGACAGCTCGATACCGGCACGTCCATCAACCGTGCAAGTTCGGTCAGCGGCAAAGGCCGCTGTTCAGTAGCAAAACGTTCGAACAAGTCGAGCGTACGCGCAACGAGTTTGACATCCATGGCAATTCCCTTCACCAGGTTCGGCGCGTTCCGGCATTCAGGCAAACGGCATCAATATGACTTGGGCAGTCCCAACACTTTCTCGGCGATAAAACACATGATCATCTGCGGACTGACCGGTGCGAGCCTCGGAATCATACACTCGCGCAGATAACGTTCCACGTGATACTCCTTGGCGTATCCCATCCCGCCAAGTGTCGCTATTGCCGTCTGGCATGATTGAAACGCGGCTTCCGCCGCCAGGTACTTCGCGCTGTTCGCTTCGGCGCCGCATGGCTTGCCGGCATCGTAGAGGAATGCGGCCTTGAACACCATCAGGCTTGCTGCCTCCAGTTGCATCCAGGCCTGCGCAAGCGGATGCTGGATAGACTGGTTTTGTCCTATCGGACGCCCGAACACCACGCGCTCTTTTGCGTATTGCGTGGCGCGTTTCAGCGCGGCCTGTCCCAACCCGATGGCTTCCGCCGCGATCAGGATGCGCTCCGGGTTCAGGCCGTGGAGCAAGTACTTGAAGCCCTCGCCTTCCTGACCAATGAGGTCGCCGGCCGGAACCCTCAAGCCGTCGATGAATAACATGTTCGAGTCGACCGCCTTGCGGCCCATCTTCTCGATCTCGCGCACTTCGACTTTTTCGCGATCGAGATCCGTATAAAAAAGGCTGAGGCCTTGCGTCGGCCTGGCCACCTGATCGATCGGCGTGGTCCGAGCAATGATCAGCATCTTGTTCGCGACCTGCGCGGTCGATATCCAGATCTTGCGTCCGGTCAGTACATAGGTGTCGCCGTCACGAACCGCCTGTGTCTTGAGACGCGTCGTGTCGAGCCCCGAATCAGGTTCGGTGACGGCGAAACAGGCTTTGTCCGTTCCTGCGATCAACGGTGGCAACCAACGCTGTTTCTGCTCCTCACTGCCGAACACCTGTACGGGATTCAAACCGAAGATATTCATGTGCACCGCCGATGCACCCGATAACCCCGCGCCCGACGCACTGATCGTCTGCATCATCAACGCGGCCTCGGTCATGCCGAGACCGGAGCCGCCGTAGTCCGGCGACATTGCAATGCCGAGCCATCCCGCATCCGCCAGTGTCCGATGAAAGTCGTGCGGAAACCCGCCTTCGCGGTCACGTTCGAGCCAGTAGTCGTCATCGTAGCGTTCGCACAGCTTTTCAATGGCGGACTGGATGGACAACTGGTCTTCAGTCAGTTCGAAATTCATGATTGGGTCCTGGAACTAGAGCGGAAACACGCCGATCACCACAGCGGCCGCGACCATCAGCAGTGTCGCTGCGAAGAGAAAAGGGATCGTGAACTTCTGATGCTCGGCAAGCTCGACACCCGTCAGACCGACAATCAGGAACGTTGCCGGCGTGAGCGGACTGACCGGGAAACCCGTTGTCATCTGACCCAACAACGCAGCCTGGGCCATCTGGATGGGCGGCACGCCGAGCAGCTTCGCGCTCTCCGCCATGACGGGCAAGATGCCGAAGTAAAACGAATCGGGATCGAACAGCAGCGACAGCGGCATGGAAAGCAAGCCGAGCACGAACGGCATATGTCGCGCATGTTCGGCCGGGACGTGCTGCACGACCACATGGGCCATTGCGGTGAGCATGCCGCTGCCCGACATGATGCCGGTGAACGCGCCCGCCGCGAGCAAGACGCTCGCCATCATCAGCGCGGCTTTCGCGTGGGCGTCGATACGTGCACGCTGTGCATTGACCTCAGGGTAATTCACGATCAGCGCGACGACAGTGCCGAGCATGAACATCACGACAGGGTCCACGATACCGCTGACCAGTGTCGCAAGCACCACGACTGTCAGCACCACGTTGATCCAGAAACGGTCCGGCCGGCGCAACGCGGCTTCTTCCGTCGACAACTCGCGCGGCTGCAACACGGTTTGCGGCGCGCCTTTGCCCAACCCAAGGCGCTTTTCCTCCCGCTTGCCAAGCCAGTATGCCGAGCCGAATACGAACACGAGGCCAATGGCCTGCAGCGGAATCATCGGATAGAAGATCACTGTGGTCGGAATGTGCAGCGCGGCGGACGCACGCAGCATGGGGCCGACCCACGGCAGGAAGTTCACGCCCGCCGCGAGCGATGCCACACACGCAAGAATGCGTTTGTCGAGCCCGAGGCGCGTGTAAAGCGGCAGCATGGCAGGGATCGTCACGAGGAACGTGACTGCGCCGGAGCCATCCAGATGGATCAGCAACGCGAGCAACGCCGATCCCATCACAATGCGCGTAGGTTTTGCGCCGACCATCCGCAAGATGCCATTAATGATCGGATCCAGCATTCCTGCATCCGTTAGGATGCCGAAGAAAAGGATCGCAAACACGAACATCCCCGCGACAGGGCCGATAGCCTGCACCCCGTGAACGATAAATTTCGCCGTGGACAACCCGAATCCCGCTACCAGCGCCGCGACCGTTGGCACCACGATCAACGCCACCAACGGCGACAGCCGCCTGGTGATGATCAGGCCGAACAACGCAACAATGGCAATCGTGCCTGTCAGCGCGAGCATTACGCGTCTCCTTTGCGGGTTGCGTCGAAGACTTGCGCTTCGTGCTCGTTGAGCCGTGGTGGCGGCGTGCGGTAAGTAGCCGGTGTGCGACTGAGCTTGATGGGCGACGCAATGCCCTTGTACCCTTCCATCTGGACCACCATTCCCCGATGCGCCGTGTGCGGCAGGTCGAGCGCGGCATCGATGGACAACACCGGCGCGCATGGCACGCCACGGCGAATCAGCGTATCCGCGAGTTTCGCGCCGTCCCATTGTTCGAACACGCTCTCGAGCGCCCGGCGCAAGTCCTTGCGATTCGCCGTGCGCGCCTTGTTGCTTTCAAAGCGAGGATCGGCGGCGAGTTGCGGCGTGAGGATCACTTCGCAAAGCGCCGTGAACTGCGTGTTGTTGCCAACAGCCAGGAAGATATCGACGCTGCCCGTATGGAACATGTCGTACGGCGTGATGTTCGGATGCGCATTGCCGCTGCGTTGCGGCGGCTTGCCCGAATAGAAATAGTTCGGCGTGTGCGGGTGCAGGATCGACAACGCACAGTCGAACAGCGTGGATTCCACGAACTGCCCGAGCTGGCTGCCTTCACGTTCGCGCAACGCCATCAGGATGCCAAGCGCAGCGTTCAGTCCGGTCACCATGTCCACGATCGGAATGCCCACGCGCGTCGGCTCTCCGCCCGCTTCACCATTCACGCTCATGATGCCCGCCATTGCCTGGATGGCGGCGTCGTAGCCGGGCAGACCGCCCAGCGGACCATCCGCGCCAAAGCCGGACACACGGCAGTGAACCAGCTTCGGGAAGCGCGCTCTCAGGAATTGTTCGTAGCCAATACCCCATCGTTCGAGCGTACCGGGCTTGAAGTTTTCGATGAGCACGTCGGCCGTGTCGAGCAGACCAAGCAGCTTTTCGCGCGCCGCTTCCTTCGACAGATCCAGCGACACACCCAGCTTGTTGCGATTGACACCCAGAAAATACGAGGCCGTGTCGCCATCGAAAGGAGGACCCCACGTGCGGGTTTCATCGCCCAGCGGCGGCTCGATCTTGATCACCTCGGCGCCATGGTCGGCGAGAATCTGCGTGCAGTACGGACCGCCCAGTACGCGGGACAAGTCAATGACACGGATGCCGGCAAGCGACCCGTCAAGGTGTTGAGTCAAGGTATGCGTCTCCATCGGCAAGCAAATGCTCGCCATTCATTATTCCCGCTCGTGAATTAAACTTTATAGGCGTGAATAATTTCCGTCAATACGGGTCGGGGAAACACCTAGTGTTATGAAGGCGCGCCTAGAAGCCTCAGCGCTTCGAGCGTCATCGTCTCGCGGGTGAGTTCGAGGAAGGCGCTCACCAGCGGGTTGGGATGCTGCAACTGCGGACATACGGTAAAGCCGCGAAACATCACCTCGGGTGAGAACGGCCGGAACACGATGCGCGCGGGGTTGGCATCGAGGGTAGCGAGCGGGTTCACCACGCCCACGCCCAGGCCG
>NZ_JBSIPA010000309.1:0-7930 GCF_053574605.1 Caballeronia sp. M23-90
TCCACGGCCGGAGATATCCGTGACTTGATCGGCAGTGGACAAGCCGGGCATGAAGATGAGTTGCCAGACTTCGTCGTCGGACACCGACGCGCTGCCCTGCATGCCTCGCTCCATCGCCTTGGCGAGGATCTTGTCGCGGCGCATCACGGCGGCAACATCGTGATCGAAGTCAGCGACGACGGCGCGGGCCTGCGCCGCGACAAGATCCTCGCCAAGGCGATGAAGCAAGGCATGCAGGTCAGCGAGTCGATGTCCGACGACGAAGTCTGGCAACTCATCTTCATGCCCGGCTTTTCCACTGCCGATCAAGTCACGGATATCTCCGGCCGTGGCGTTGGCATGGACGTGGTGAAACGCAACATCCAGGCGATGGGCGGCCACGTGGAAATCCATTCGCGCGAGGGCAAGGGTACGACCACGCGTATTGTTTTGCCGCTGACCCTGGCGATTCTCGACGGCATGTCGGTGAAGGTCGGCAGCGAAATTTTCATCCTGCCGCTGAACTTCGTGATGGAGTCGCTGCAACCCGTTGCCGACGATATCTACACCGTCGCGGGCGGCGAGCGCGTGGTACGCGTGCGTGGCGAATATTTGCCGCTGGTCGCGCTGCACCAGGTGTTCGAAGTCAGCGACGCACGCACCGAACCCACGCAGGGAATCATTACGATCATCCAGTCCGAGGGACGGCGTTTTGCCATGTTGATCGATGAGCTCGTCGGGCAGCAGCAAGTGGTGGTTAAGAACCTCGAAACGAATTACCGCAAGGTGCACGGCATCTCGGCTGCAACCATTCTCGGCGACGGCAGCGTCGCGCTGATCGTGGACGTGGCGGCGCTGAATCGTGAAAACCGCACGGCGCACGGCGCGGTGGCGTCGCTCACACATTAAGCATCAACGCATTGACGCGGTAACCAAACAACCGAACTCCGGGAGCTAAAAATGGCAGCAGACATTCAATCCATCACTTCCGCGGCGCAGCGCCGCGACGTTCAACGCGCTTCCACGCAAGCCGAAGCGGCCGGACAGGAATTCCTGGTCTTTACGCTGGGCGCGGAAGAGTACGGCATCGACATTTTGAAAGTGCAGGAAATTCGCGGCTACGACAACGTCACGCGCATCGCGAATGCGCCGACGTTCATCAAGGGCGTGATCAACCTGCGCGGCATCATCGTGCCGATCGTCGATATGCGCATCAAGTTCAATCTCGGCCGTGTCGAATACGACAACCAGACGGTCGTGATCATCCTGAACGTGGCGCATCGCGTGGTTGGCATGGTGGTCGACGGCGTGTCCGACGTCCTCACGCTTCAGGCTGATCAGGTCATGCCGGCGCCGGAATTCGGCGCGACGCTCACGACCGAGTATCTGACGGGACTCGGCACGGTCGATGGCCGCATGCTGATCCTGATGGACATCGAAAAATTGATGACGAGCAAGGAGATGGAGTTGATTGACTCCGTCGCGGCTTGATCCCACGTTTGGAAGAAAGACATGCTTAAGAACTGGTCGATTCGTACCACGCTGACCCTCGTGGGCTTGCTGTTCGTAGGCTTTGCCGCCGTGGTGGCTGCGCTGTCCCTGAACGGTTTGCGCTCGGCGGGCAATTCGTTGTCCATGCTGGCGGATAGCGACATGGTCTCGGTGCGCGCGCTCAACGACGCGTCGTCGTACTTGCTGCGCGCTCGCGTGACGCTTGACCGGGTGCGTTCACTCGATGAAGCCGGCAAGACCGACGAAGCGAAGAAGGCGATCGATCGCGGCCAGTTCCTGCTCGATAAATCCAACGAGAACTGGAAGCTGTTCCTTGCCACGCCGAAGCCGACCTTGCCGCAAGCAATGCTCGATGAAGTCGTCGCCAAGCGCGACACGCTGATGCGCGAAGGCGTGGATCCGGAGTTTGTCGCTATCCGCGCGAACGACCTGGCCGCGTATCACGCCATCGCCGACACGAAGATCAGCCCGATGTTCGTCTCGCTCGACACGGCGTCGTCCGCGGTCGTGGACTTCACGCAAAAACACGCCGATGCCTTGCGCGCGGATACGCAGGCGAATATCACGTTGCTGATCCAGGTGATCACGGGCGTGATGGTGCTGGCGGTGCTGACGTTGATTGCAACCCGTTTCGCAATGGGCGGCATGATCGTGCAGCCGATCAACGACGCGGTGGATCATTTCGAGCGCATCGCACGCGGCGACCTGACGCGCTCCGCTCACACCGATAAAACCAACGAGATCGGCCGCCTGTTTGCGGGTATAGAACGGATGCGCGTGAATTTGACCGCGATGGTCGGGGCGGTGCATCACGGCGCGGAATCCATCGATGTGGGTGCGCGTGAGATTGCAAGCGGCAATACGGACCTGTCACAACGTACCGAGGAACAGGCGGCGTCGTTGCAGGAAACGGCGTCGAGCATGGAACAGTTGACCAGCACGGTCAAGCAGAACGCCGAGAACGCGCGGCAGGCCTCGCAACTGGCCGTGAACGCGTCTGACATTGCATCGCGCGGCGGTGAAGTCGTCGAGCAGGTCGTGGACACCATGAACGCGATTTCATCGAGTTCGAGCAAGGTGGTGGACATCATCGGCGTGATCGAGGGGATCGCTTTCCAGACGAACATCCTTGCGCTGAACGCAGCGGTCGAAGCGGCTCGCGCCGGTGAGGAAGGGCGTGGATTCGCCGTCGTGGCCGGTGAAGTCCGCAGCCTCGCGCAACGCAGCGCGGCGGCGGCCAAAGAGATCAAGTCGCTGATCGGCGACTCGACGGCGAAGGTGGAAAGCGGCTCGCAACTCGTGGCGCGTGCCGGCACGACCATGGACGAGATCGTCCAGGCGGTGCGTCGCGTGACGGACATCATGGGCGAGATCAGCGCGGCGTCCGACGAACAGTCGCAGGGCATCGAACAGGTGAGCCGCGCGGTTGGGCAGATGGACGAAGTGACGCAGCAGAATGCCGCGCTGGTTGAAGAAGCGGCCGCTGCTGCGGCATCCCTCGAAGAACAGACGCGCAAGCTGAAGGACGTGGTCGGCCACTGGCAAGTCAGCGGCGACACGGCTCAGCAAGGCCGCGTCGAGCCGTCGGTTGCAGCGTCAGCACACGCAAGACGCCCCATTACGCCGATAAAAGTTGCTTCGCGGCCTAACGTCGCGGCCAATCGCGCCGTTAATAAGATTAACGAGAAGATGGTTGCAGCGACTCAGGCCTCTCAAGACGCCGCACCCGCAGCAAAAGCTCCGAAGCTCGCTGCAGTCGCAGCCGGCGACTGGGAAACCTTCTAAGGCAGTGGCAGAAGATCATGCAGGCTCACCGCACGTTCCAGAAGAACAAAGGCTAGATGATGGCAACGCGCTCACCCGTCGATACACCCCGCGACCGGACCCGCAACGGTTCGGAAGTGGAACGCGACTTCGAATTCACCGGTGCCGATTTCGGCCGCATTCGCGACCTGATTCATCGTCGCGCGGGGATTTCGCTGTCCGAGCATAAACGCGACATGGCCTACAGCCGTCTCGCGCGACGTCTGCGCGCGTGCAACATCGACACGTTTCGTCTTTACCTCGACCGCCTCGAAGCGCAGCCGGACAGCGCCGAGTGGGAAGCGTTCACCAACGCGCTGACCACGAACCTGACCGCGTTCTTCCGCGAATCGCATCACTTTCCGATTCTCGCCACGTTTGCGAAGAGCCGGCCGCAGCCGTTTTCTGTGTGGTGCTCGGCGGCATCGACGGGCGAGGAGCCGTATTCCATCGCCATGACGCTGATGGAAACGCTTGGCGACTCGGCCGCGCGCCAGTGCACGGTGATCGCGACAGATATTGACAGCCAGGTGTTGCAGAAGGCCGACGCGGGCGTCTATTCGCTCGATTCGGTGAAGACGCTCGGCAATGACCGGCTCAAGCGCTTCTTCCTTAAAGGCACGGGCGCGCACGCCGGCATGGTCAAGATCCGCCCGGAAGTGCGGGCGATGGTGAAGTTCGAGCAACTGAACCTGACGGATTCGAAATATGCGCTGCCGGGCCAGTTCGACGCGATCTTCTGCCGCAACGTGATGATCTATTTCGACAAACCCACGCAAGCGCAAGTTCTCGCGCGCTTCGAGCCGCTGATGAAAAGCGGCGGTCTGCTGTTCGCCGGGCATTCGGAAAACTTCACGTATGTGACGCAGGCGTTCAAGCTGCGCGGCCAGACGGTGTACGCGTTATCGCGTGATTCCGTTGCTGGAACCGCCAGGAAGAAGGCGCTCGCCGGAGAGCCGGCATGAGCGCATTGCCGATTGCGACGAACCTGTATTTCGACAACCACTTCAAGCTCCCGGGCGTGAAGCTGTTGCCGAACGAGTTCTACATGACGGGCGAGAACATGGTGCTCGTCACGGTGCTCGGTTCGTGCGTGGCGGCGTGCATTACTGACCGGACGGCGGGCATTGGCGGCATGAACCATTTCATGCTGCCCGACGACGGCGCGGACGCATCGCAGTCCAGTTCGGATTCCATGCGATACGGCGCGTACGCCATGGAAGTGCTGATCAACGAGATGATCAAGCGCGGCGGCCGGCGCGAGCGCTTCGAAGCCAAGGTATTCGGCGGCGGCGCGGTGCTGGCGGGTATGACGACAATCAATATCGGCGATAGAAATTCCGAGTTCGTTCGCCGCTATCTCGCGCTGGAAAAGATTCGCATCGTGGCTGAGGACTTGCAGGGCATGTATCCGCGCAAGGTCGCGTTCATGCCGCGAACCGGCCAGGCGATGGTCAAGAAACTGATCACGCATCAGGACCCGAGCGTGGTCGAACGCGAACAGGCGCTGGTGCGGCAAACGCCCGAAGCGCGCAGCGAACGGCTGGCCAAGGCGCGTGCGCGCGTCGAACTTTTCAGCCAGCCGAAAGCCAGGACAACCGATAAACCCCGCATCGAACTATTCGGTGCCGCAGCCGGCCTGCAGCGAACCGTCCGCATGAAGACGGTGGAGGAAGCATGACAACGGCCCGGAGCACGGAACCGAAGATCAGCGTTTTGTGCGTCGATGATTCGGCGCTCGTGCGCAGCCTGATGACCGAGATCATCAATTCGCAGCCCGACATGCACGTGTGCGCGACCGCGCCCGATCCGCTTGTCGCACGCGATCTGATCAAGCAGCACAACCCCGACGTGCTCACGCTCGACGTGGAAATGCCGCGCATGGACGGCCTCGACTTCCTGGAAAAGCTGATGCGGCTGCGGCCGATGCCGGTGGTGATGGTGTCATCGCTCACGGAACGCGGCTCGGAAATCACGCTGCGCGCGCTTGAACTCGGCGCGGTGGATTTCGTGACGAAACCGCGCGTGGGCATCCGCGACGGCATGCTCGAATACTCGGAGAAGCTCGCCGACAAGATCCGCGCCGCCGCGCGCGCTCGTGTCAGGCAAACGCCTCATGTCGTGCATGCGGCGGCGGGTTCAAGCGGTTCGGTCACGGCGTCGAAACCCACGCCCAACCTGAACAACCCGCTGGTGAGCACGGAAAAGCTGATCATTGTCGGGGCATCGACGGGCGGCACTGAAGCTATCCGCGAACTCCTGGTACCGCTTCCGCCCGATGCACCCGGCGTGATGATCGCGCAGCACATGCCACCAGGCTTCACCAAGTCGTTCGCGCAACGTCTGAACGGCCTGTGCCGGATCGCGGTGAAAGAAGCCGAGCACGGCGAACGTGTACTGCCGGGCCACGCGTATATCGCGCCTGGCGACGCTCACCTCGTGCTGGCGAGAAGCGGTGCGAACTATGTCGCGCATCTCTCCGACGCGCCGCCGGTCAACCGGCATCGGCCATCGGTGGATGTGCTGTTCCGTTCCGCCGCGCAGCACGCGGGCAAGAACGCGCTCGGCGTGATCCTGACCGGCATGGGCCGCGACGGCGCGCAAGGCATGCTGGAAATGCAACAAGCCGGCGCGTACACATTTGCGCAGGACGAAGCGAGCTGCGTGGTGTTCGGCATGCCGCGCGAAGCCATTGCAACCGGCGGCGTGAGCGAGATCGCGCCGTTGTCGGAAATGACCCGGCGCGTGATGGCGCGCCTCAATTCCATGGGCGAGCGCGCACAACGCGTCTGACCTTCCTCGCGAGCACACGAATTCGAATACCCACGCGGCGTGCGCGCCGCCTGAAGAAACAACGGGAATACAAGGAGCAGTGAAGATGGACAAGAACATGAAGATTTTGGTCGTCGATGACTTCCCGACGATGCGCCGTATCGTCAGAAACCTGCTGAAGGAACTAGGTTTCTCGAACGTCGATGAAGCCGAGGACGGCGCAGCCGGCCTTGCGCGTCTGCGTGGCGGCGGTTTCGAGTTCGTGATTTCCGACTGGAACATGCCGAACCTCGATGGTCTGGAAATGCTCAAGCAGATTCGCGCCGATGCCGCCCTCTCGCACTTGCCCGTGCTGATGGTGACGGCGGAATCGAAGAAGGAAAACATCATTGCCGCAGCGCAGGCTGGCGCGAGCGGTTACGTGGTCAAGCCGTTCACGGCCGCGACCCTCGACGAGAAGCTCACGAAGATTCTCGAAAAGATGGCCAAGGCCGGGAGCTGAGATCGTGAATGAAATGACGACGCAGGAAGCGCTGACGGCGATCGAGCAGGACGGGGATGCATCGAGCGATCGCATTTTGGCGCGCATTGGCCAGTTGACGCGCACGCTGCGCGATTCCATGCGCGAGCTCGGCCTCGACAAACAGGTTGAAGCCGCCGCCGAAATGGTGCCGGATGCCCGCGACCGCTTGAAATACGTCGCGACGATGACAGAACAGGCCGCCGATCGCGCGCTGAACGCCATCGAACTCGCGAAACCGATTCAGGAAACCATGCAGCGCGACGCCCAGGCGCTCGATGCCCGTTGGGAAGCATGGTACGGCGCGGCGCAGGACAAGGCCGACGTCAAGAGGCTGCTCGCCGATACCCGCGGTTTCCTGCAGCAAGTGCCCGTGCACACGGTCGCGACCAACGCGCAGTTGCTCGAAATCATGCTCGCGCAGGATTTCCAGGATCTGACCGGCCAGGTGATCAAGAAAATCACCGACGTGGTGTACGTGATCGAGCAGCAGTTGCTCACCGTGCTGCTGGAAAACATTGCGCCGGAACGGCGTGAACAGTTTGCGGCGCAGGCGGCGGCGCTTGCGGCATCGAATACGTCCAGCACGCCGGAAACGCTGCTCAACGGGCCGCAAATCAATCCCGAGGGACGCACCGACGTCGTTCAGGACCAGACGCAAGTCGACGACCTGCTCGCCAGCCTGGGCTTCTGACGCCATGCTGATCTGACGCGCGCAGAAGGTAGCTACCAACCGTGCGCGTCAAAACGACATCTATTTCAGCCATCCCGGCGCATTTAGCGTTGCAACATATGTTCACTTTCCCGAGTTCGACGCATTCGGCTGGCATACTTACGTCTCGACGAACGACGCGCACTCGCGCAGCGTTTCGGACGGCAAGATATTGCATGGCTTGAAATAATCGGAACGGAGAAGCGAAGTGGACACTTCGATCATTTCATTCGGCTTTCGGCGCGCTCGCGCGCTGGTTAGTCTCGCAGCAGGATTGATGGTTAGCTTGGCTGCCGTAACGCCCGCTCATGCGGTTCTGGGCGGTGCGCCCATGACGGCGCCGGCCGGCGCTACGGTCAGCAATTCGGTGTCGCACGCAGCGGCAGTTGCGGGTTCGGCAGCATCGGCGAGTTCCGCCAGCGCCTTTACCGTGCGCACGACAACGCTTGCCGTCGGCACCGTGGTCAATGAATACGTAGGCGCGGACGGCACGGTTTTCGGCATTGCGTGGCAAGGTCCGCGCATTCCTGATTTGCCATCGCTGCTCGGCACTTACTTTCCGCAATACGTCCAGGGCATCCAGAACCAGCGCGCCAACGGCGGCGGTCGTGGACCCGTGAGCGTGGCCGGCA
>NZ_JBSIPA010000030.1:0-28477 GCF_053574605.1 Caballeronia sp. M23-90
CCCAAGATTTTCCAGATACGTTTCGAAGCAAGATCACGCTCGTCACGCTGGTTGCGGGATTCGCAAGTACCGTCTTCATCCCGCTGACCCAAGGCCTCGTCACCTGGTTCGGATGGAGAGACGCCTTAGCCGTGCTAGCTGCCTTCAACTTAGTCATTTGCGTACCATTGCAATTCTTCGCCATTCAGCGCAGAGCATCACATGCGGCAGGCGTCGCGCACGTCGCGGCGGTTAAGGCAATCAACGCGGAGGCGACGCATCGTGCGCTGCGCACGCCCACCTTTTGGTTCCTAGCAGTTTGCTTTACTGCTTATTACGCCACCTTTGCCGCGTTGACCTTTCATCTCGTACCCTTGATGGCCGAGCGCAAGATCCACCCTGCCATCATTCTCCTCACGATGGGTGTCATCGGTCCGGCTCAGGTCCTCGCACGAATCATATGGGCCACCGTCGGACGCAACCTTCGACCATCTGTCGTCGGATTGCTTGTCACAACGGCTTTCCCAGTGTCCGTGGTAGTCCTGATGTGCGCCGGTGACCGGTCCATCGGGCTCGTGCTATTCGCCACCATATACGGCGGCGCAAACGGAATGATGACGATTCTGCGTGGCACCATCGTGCAAGACGTCATGTGGACGGAAGGATACGGGGCAACGAGCGGGTTGTTATCTATGCCGTCCAACATCGCCAAGGGTGTCGCGCCGCTGTCAGCGGCGGCACTTTGGAGCATCGGACACGACTACTTGCTAGTCGAGTGGGTGGTCCTGGTGGTGTCGCTGATCTCCGCTCTCGCGTTTCTGATGGCTATGCGGCTTGCGCCGAAGAATGCAAGACGTGCCTTGGCCTCTTCAAGCAGTTTTCCCCCGGTTCACCGAAGCCGGCGACCAGACCTTTCTGATTGATTTCACAAGTCCACCTGCCTGCGGCCTTACGCGCAGAACTGTTACTTGCGGTGAATCAGGAATCTGAGTCAGCAGCACGTCGTGTTCGCACGCGCACCTTGGCTCGATATATCTCGCGCACCGTCCTGTCTGTCAGAGCGCCGTTCGCAACAGCGCTTTCCAAACGCTTAAAGATTGCGGCGATCCCACGCTTTTGCAGTGCTACCACTTCGGGGCGAAGCTTGCTAGATGCGTTCGAAGCCATAAGAACCTCCGTCGTCTGCCATGGGTGGAACAGCCCTCACTACGAGGATGTTGCGATTTTGCCGTTATCGTCTAGATTGCGTATCGATAGGCTGATCGAATTCTTCAATGCTTAGTCCACGTCGCAGGCAGTGGTACGCAATGCATTGCCAACGCTCAAACCACTTTCGCTCCAGTAGCTCATAACGCCTGAGCTCCGCACGCAGATCCTCGATCGTATGGTCAAGATATAAGAGCTCTTCATTCCGCGCACGTGAGCGAGATCGTCGATCGGGAGTCGCGAGCGCACCTTTTGCCATCTGGTAGGCGGTAACAATCTGCGGATGCCGGCTCAATGCCTGTCGAGTGAACCCTGAGAACGCTTCTATGCGTTCCCAAGTCAGCTTCGTACCAAGCTCGCCGTCTTTCCAACGCGCCAGTTCAGCGATGATGCCCGCTGCCTTGCGCTCACTGAGTTTTACGTTAGCACGGATCGCTTTCGTCATCATGTCCTCGTCGGTCGATATAGCGCACTAGGTCCGCTTCAACGAAGTCCAACATCGCCAATTGAACCATCAGTTGGTCATACCGAGTGCGCAAATGTCGTATCCAGTCCGGCTCGACCAGCGCCTTTACATCGATTTGATCTTGGACATTTTTGAGGCTTACAAAGACGACTGCTGCTTGTCGCTTGAGTTCATCTAAACGCGACTCGTCGTGCTTCAGCCATATGTAGTCGTCGCAGTTGTCCGCGCACTGCAAATGACGCGGACACGGCGACATCTGGAAATCGTGCAGGCACATGCCCGGACCGACGTCGTGAACTGCGTGAATCCGTGCAAAGAGAAACGTCCGGGCGCGATTGACGGGAAGCGCGCCGGCAATATCGGGTACCGCCCCTTTCATACGGCCACCCATGATCTCGCTGACAACGTGCGCAGCTCTTTCTGCTGGGCTCGAATGCTGGTACGCCCCCATATCGGCTGCATGCTTGCGGCCAAACCACTTTGTCTGGACGAGATCGGGAGCACCTCCTTCGTCGAGCATATGGTTCAGGAAGTGGCGGAATCCATGCGAACGGATGTCAATCGGCGTTCCGTCATCACAGATGATCCCACGGCGCTCGAAGATCGAAGGACATGCGTGCCGCGCACCAAGGAAGTCGCTAACATTCTGGTCGGTGATGGGGCGCGCCGCATACATCAGGGTTGTTCTGGTGCCGCGGTGCATCTGGTTTGCATAGACCACGCATAGCGCCTCGTGCAATGCCAATCCAGATCCGGACGCGCCTGGTATGACCGGTAACGCCCAGTGATCAAGCTCTAGGCCCTTGAGCAAATCGGCACGACTGAACCGTATCCTTCCATCTACGATCCAATATTTAATCTTTCGAGCTCGAAGGAACTGAGCGACGGCTTTGCTTCGCAAGCCAATCATCGCGGGCAACGCCGCACTATCAAGGTCAACCCCCGAAGGCACATTAGCAAGCAACGCTCCGGTCGACGCATAGTGTCGGGCAACGATGCGCGCACCCTCGGTCGCCTCATGCAGTTCCTCCATCGCCTCTTCTACAAGGGCCGCAGTCTCTGTCAACAACGGCTTGTGAGCCCACGAAACGGCCACATCATCTGCGCGACCCTTCAACTGCGCATAGCGCAAGATCTTACTACCGTCTTCAGCCAACGAAATGGGGCGCTCCGGTAGCGTGAGCATTTCCCCTACACGCAGACCCGTGCAAACCATTACGGTCGCAATCAGCACCATTATGCGATCGGCGCTGACAGGATCAGTCGGTGCGGCATTGTGCCCAACGCTTTGGTAAAGCGCGCCTATCGCCCGTATTGCTTGCTCGTCGGGCAGACGGCTACGATGCCCTGATGTCTCGCTGTCTTCCAGGCACCGGTCATCTGATGGGAAGCGGGGACGAATTTTCCGTCGGTACCGCCAATCAAGCCTGAGCCGACAAAGACCATTACGATCCACCATGTCGGCAAGCTCTTCTATGTGCCCGACGACTTTATAGGCGGATGTTTCCCGTTCGCGAGCAAAGAGGAGCGCTGCCGCGGCATCGAGATGGTCAGCGGTCAATTCGCCGATATCGTGGGCCCGATCCGCCATGGCTTCTGCTACGTATCGTGCGGCGCGCACAAATACCATGTGACTGCTTGACGACTGGCCTCGCTGACAATGCCTTAGGCACACTAGTGCTTTCACTACATCACTAAACGGACTGCTAAGCGGCGCACCGAGGCTGCGAGAGATCTGGCTGTGATGCGTGAACAGCAGTCGCTGCGCTGGCTTGTCTGCCTTATAACCTCGTGTGCGGTGCTCATATGCGCGGGTTACATCCCAAACAGCACTGTCCCATTCCACTCCCGGAAACGGAATGACCGCCCTCGCTCTTGACACGAGTTTCTCACGGTTGACGACCCAGTTTTCCGACGGCATGCCGACCGCGCAGGTCGGCGCCGCCATAGACTTACGTCTGGTGACCTTTCCTGCCAACATATTCATCAACCTCGCGGACGACTTGAGCAACCGCGTAGATAACATCATCGAGCTGAATCGAGAGACGCAAGCCATACTTCGTTTGCCGGTACTCGCGACTCGCCAGCAGTTCGTTCAGAACGGCCTGATGATCGGCTTCTGCATATGGCTGGAATTTCGGGCAGAGATAGCACGAGAACGGAGGATCAAGCGCGCAGAGTCGATCCTGACCACACGCTCCGATCTCAACAGGCGGTACCGCTGATATGTCGCCTACAAACCGGACGCTTTTTTCTGGATTCGAGCCGTTCACGGCGGACTCGGCCGAAGGCACCAACGTTCCACGAAAGAGCTTCATCAACGGCGCTATTTTCAGCGCCGCTGCACGGTCCAATATTTTGGTTAGACGCTTTCCTTTGAGTGAGTAGTAGACCTGGACATGCTGCGTATCCGAGTGATCGAGCATCGAAGCCAACACTTTCCTTGAGACGCCCAGTTCGACCATCGTTGTCGCAAACGTATAACGCAATCGGCGAGGGGTGATGTGAAGTGCGCGCTCGGTGCGCGGAGATACCAGATTCATCCGTACCGCAAACTGCTTGATGAGTGCGCGGAATTGCTCTACCGTGATGTGGTATCCATACTCACCGACCCCTGTGGACTGACGCCAGTGGTCGACTTCACTACGCATGAAGAGCGGCCGCGGACAGACCCCACAGTCGATTGATTTGTTGACCGAGATAAGTGCATGTAAATGATCGGCAAGCTCGTCGCTCACACCCTCCTCGATAAAAGCTTGGCGGGCACTGATACCCGTTTTCTTGATCCTTGGAACAGCCAACGTCCATTGCTCCGGTACGTTGAATCCTTCTAGGATGTTTCGCAAATCTTTTTCCCGCAGCAGACAGAAATTGGCTGGATTGCGGCCATACGCAAGACTTAATACGACAGCAGCACGCTGCATTACATGGAGCCGCAACATCGAGTCGTCCTCAAGCAACGCGCGACGCAATATCGTGACTTCTGTATCCCAAAGCGGGCCGCACTCGTCGTCTTCAAGTTCAACAGCCATTCGGGATGGCCGAGCGGGAACGCGGATATCGTCGAGTTCCAGTGCGAACTCCTCGTCAAACCCAAGGCAGCCTAATGTTTCCGAACACCAAATATACCAACTGCGCAGGACGTAAAAATCGTCCATCTTCTTGCGTACTCGTAAGCGCTGGATCGCGCTTTGCATCAGTATAAGTAGCGCATCTCGCGGACTCGATGGACCACCGGTTGCAGCATGACCCTGGCACGTTCCTTCATCTTCACTCGAAACAACATCGGGATCATTGCGCGGTCGGCCATACAAGGCGCCGATAACGGTAGCGATGCCGTTCGCGACGGTGACGCCAGATAGCCGTGTCAGCAGCAGCGTTGCCCATCGTCGTACCGCATAGTTTAGATTTACGTTGCAAGCGGCGTGGTTGGACCAATCAACGGCTACGTGCCCGGTTGCGACATTGAACTTCCAGACCGAGCCACTTAGGTCCATTTTTCGGCCATCCCGATCAACGATGCAATCGGGCAATTGAGGTAGTCTGAACCGCTGCAGAAGCACGGCCATAGCCTGATTCACTTGACTGTTCGTCACATGACGCCCCCGCCATTTGACTGGCCAAAGAACGCTGCTTGATACCCCAAACTGATCTGACACGACTCCCGCCTGATTGCGGCATCAATGTACGGTCTCATCGAACTTGATGAGCGCCAGCCGAAGAAGTACATCATGTCCTTCTCGACACGCTCCTCATCCAAGCCGCTATCCAGTCCTGTTTGCCGGAAGTTCATGGCGCATGTGCTTCGCAGACAATGCGCATGCAGGTCGTTGTATTCAGGATGAACAGCAGCAACTTGATCGAGCAGCCCGTTCACGCGCATGAGGCTCATCGGCTGACCGCTTCGACTCAGGAACAAGAACGGACTTTTGTTGGCACCGGGAATGGTCCTGCGCGTCCTGCAGATGTACTCGTTAAGGGATCGCGCGAGTGATGAATCGCAAGGAAGATGTCTCGACTCGGTCTTGACCTGCGGCTCGTTGATTCGTGGATCAGAGGGATCATCGGGTGAACGTTCAACGCGAATTTCCGGGATCGCTCGGGACAGGCGGCAATCTGAAACCCGTAGCTTGAGCAATTCCCCTCGCCGCACGCCCAGAGTAACCATGACCAGTACGATCAGGAAGTTACGTTGGCGATAGGGCGTTTTCCACGGATTCTCGGGAGAGTCTGGATGGCAGATCTGCAGCAGCCGTTGCAACCGATCGGCGGACAACGGCGCCGCGTGGACGGCAGACGGTATGCGCACCCGCGCTGCACTCGCGAAGCTACGCTTCATAAGCAGCAACTTTTCGCGCATGTCGGGGATTTCCGAGCTGCCTATGGGCATCGCGGACATTGAGCACTCAAGATGCCACACGACACATTGCGCAACAACGCTCAACCGAAATGCGGTCGTGGCAGGTGAGACCACGAGTTTGCGGACTTTCCCTGTCGTCAGGAAGTTGCGCCGGAGCCATGGATGAAGCCGACCAAAGATTTCTTCCTGTGTCAGGCCCTGTCCAGATCGTAAGCGCCCCTCAAGGGGAATTCCTTCCTGAGACGCCCACATCCACAAGTAGCCAAGCACACGCAGCGTCTTGACCAGACTGTTCACGGATAGCCGAAGGCGCAGGCGCTGTATCAGATATACGTTAATCCAGGTGACTGGCTGTCGCTCGGCATCGAGCAGGATCGGCAGACGCTCGCCGCTCGGGTGCAGGACCGTCACCACGTGAAATCGAGCATTCATGGATGTCTCCCAATGCCTGAAATCAACATAGACGATCTTTACAGTTTTTCCGAGCAAGAACCCTGCGAATGCTCGCCCGTGGCCTATCCGAGGCCAATCCGTTGACGGTAAGTGTTACCAACACAAAACCAGCGATCGCCGCGGTACCCCTCCGGCAAATGTTGCGGATATTCGCAGGCCGTGAAACGTAGATAGAAAAAGGAAAACCCCGCACAAAGGCGGGGTTGATGTTTACACTTTTTGGTTACGGGAAGTCAGAAGGGGATGTCATCGTCCATGTCCGCGAAGCCACCACCGCCGCCAAAACTTGCCGGAGCAGATGCCTGAGATGCCGGTTGTCGATTAGACGCAGGTCTCGAAGAAGCTGGCCTGCTCGCCGGCGCTGAGCGATTCTGCGACTCAAAGCCGTCGCGATTCGAGTCGCCCCGCTCACCCGAAGAACGCCCGCCAAGCATTTGCATCTGCTCGGCAACGATCTCCGTTGCGTACTTCTCAACACCGGCTTGATCCGTGTACTTGCGCGTACGGATTCTGCCTTCGATATACACCGATGAACCTTTCTTCAAATACTCGTTCACGATTTCAGCCAAACGGCCAAAAAACGTGACCCGATGCCATTCGGTCGCTTCCTTCATCTCGCCGGATGTCTTGTCCTTGTAGCGATCTGTTGTAGCGAGTCGAATGTTCGACACTGCGTCTCCACTTGGGAGATAACGTGTTTCGGGGTCCGCGCCGAGGTTACCGACGAGAATCACCTTGTTGACTGAAGCCATAAGAGAAACTCCTTAAGATTTTTTTCGAATTGACCATTGCCACTTGTCCCATAGGACTTGCGCGCCTTGTGCATCAAGCTTTGGCCGACCGTGTTTATCAACTGCCGGTACCTTGATCTTGCCGAGACGCTTCACCTCGACTGAATCGCCCGTTGTGCATCGTGCGTCGGCGATCGCGTCGCGAAGCCCTTCGCCTTGAAGAACATGGACTTCGCCTCGGTGAGCGAGCGTTAAACAGAACGACTCGTACGTCTTTCCAGGCCGCTTGCCATCCGGAAAGGTCCTTTCGCCCCATTCCTTGATTACGCCAAAGCGCGGACGCTCGACGCGTCGTGGTTGCACGGATGCAGGCACGACGTCCTCAACGTGCGATACCGCGTTGTCAACGATCGCGTCCGCTTTTGCCGAAAAGCGCTGAGCACGTTTCCCCTGACGCTGCTGCGGTTCTTGACCCTCAGGTCCGATCGAACCGGCAGCGTCCTTGATTGCGCTCGCGATTGCCTCGGTCACGGAGCAGGAAAACTCGCGTACCAATGCCCAATGCGGTGTGAGAGCGGGAATCAGCTTCATACCGACTGTTGTTTCTCGAAGGTCGTAATCAAAGGCCGGCTTGAACTGAACGACCACATCGCCTTCATCGCGAAACAGCGTCGGCTCCCCAGCGATTGTCACTTGGCGCTCATTCGACGTGCCCGTGCCGACGACGATCGGTGCCGAGGGTGCGTTTGACGCGGCTGACGCCGGCCGTTGTGAAGCAGGCGGATTAGCGGATGGACTCGAAGCAAAAATGCCTTCGAAAATTCTGCCGAACATGATTGACGTCATGGTGCCTCCTTATAAGAGCGTGCCGAAGCACTCGCACCGCACTTCTTCCATGTCGCGCTTGAGCAATGGATTGCTCGTGATGATGTCTTGCAAGATTTCCGGATCGATCCCGTTGATCGAGCAGACGTATCGGTACGGCAACGCGCCATCCCAAAAACCCATTACCCAGCCGAGTGTCGCTCGGTAGTCATCGGTGTCGAACTTCTTTCTGTTTCTAAGTCGTTCGCTAAAGAGCGTGCAGCAGTCCATCAGCGATTCCGGCATGTTGTCACCGCGCCGACTGTCTGTCGCAAGACTCACGAGAGCGTCAACCATCTTGTCAATCACGCTATTGGTCCAGTACTGCGGGTCCGGAAGCGGATCACGCTTGACAGTAGCAGGAACGATCGCAAAGGGTCCGCCGAACATGTCGAGTTGCCATGCTGTAACTTCGTTTTGCATGAGAGTGCTCCAGTGAGCGGGAATCCCATGCCCCAGACGGGAGGATTCCCGTAGGGGTGAAGTTGCAAAGCCGCCGGTTGGCGGCTTTGCGGTGAAGGCGTGGCGACTAGCTGTCGGTGCCCGTCTTAAATGGAACGACAACGGCCGATTTTGCGTACTGCCGCTTAATCGGTGTTGCCGGTTGCGCTTGAGGCTCGACTGCCGCAATGGGTGCAGCAGTGGCCGTTGCTGGTGCTTCTCTCGATTCGTTGGCGTTTGGATCGGACTTCAGAGCCGCTGAGATCGACTTCTTAACCCAGGCGGCACCAACGAAAACAACGAAAATGGCGGCGAAAAACGAATGCGCCGCAAACCACAGCGCGAAACACACGGCCAAAAAGACCAAGGGCGACTTGGCCGCCATATAAACCAACTGTTTCGGCATTTTTCTCTCCAGAAAAACTAACGCACTAGGGGATGGCCAGACCGAAGTCCGGACGGTTTCGATGCTCGGATGAGCAGGGAAAACGGGCGCGCGGAGAGACGCTTTCGTCAGGGCTCGTGACAAGCCATCACGAAAACGCTCACCGGAAAAAGGGAATATGGCTCGAAGGACGGAGTCGCCCGGAGCCGAAGTCGATGCGTAGAGAACGCGAGGTATGCAACCGACTTTACGCGAGCGCGACCGGTATGGCCGATGGAAAGCTCGCAAATTTATAGTGGCTTTTGAATCGACGAAATTGGAATTCCAAACACACGCCAAGGTGTGCGACCCAGTGATCGGCCATCGACGATTACTGAATGAGCTCGAAACGCGATGCTGCAACGCCCTCTTTAACAGAAAGGCGCTCAAAATCACCCGCCTTTCCGATCCAATCGTCTGATTAATCGGCGTAACCTACCCTGGTGGCGTGCTACGCGACGTCTTGACAATGCCACGAAGTTGCCAAACTCGTTTCAACCAAACCAGAGCTTGAGGAAGACGATGTTCTTCGAAATGTTGATCGCAGGGGCTGCTATATATGGATACCGGCAATTTGTAAAACGGCCACATGCCAATAAGGCGGGCAACGCATCGTGGTGGGCACCAGCGGCTGAGCGTGCGCAAGCGTCTGGATTGCTAGGAGAAAAACGCACGCAAGCCAAGCTGACTGAAGCGCTCGGGTGGTGTTGCGGAACGGACTACTATCTCCACGAAGGCTCGCTCATCATCGAGCATGCCCCTGGCACGCGTTTCCCCACTATTGAAATCGACCATCTTGCTGTCACACCTTTCGGCATTTTTATCTTCGAGACCAAAAACTGGAGTGGGGTGATTGAGCCGTCTTCAAATCCCGACTTATTGGTTCGAACGACGACCGATGGCAAAACGGAAGAACGAAAATCGCCAACTGCACAGAATCGTACCAAGCTGGCCTTCCTGCGATCCGTGTTACCCCGTGGATGGAACATTCAGGGCGTGGGCGTATTTGCATCTCCCGAATGTCAATTCTCGGCAACGCTTGATACAGATCTGATTTGTATTGATGAGTTGCCTTTCTGGCTTCGCAATCAGCGCCACCGTGGCAACGGAGCGTTAATTGATATCGCCATGGCGGTGAAAGCGATTCGAAAGTTCGAGGATACCGCGCCAGACGCTGCCATCGCCCACAAGCGAAGGATCTATCAAAATCAATCAGCCGTGTCACGAAGTATTTAAGAAGACTAATTCAGTAAAAACCTACTTATAACCCTTAATTTTCATCAAAAACTACCGTTATTAACGAATGATTTCAAATCCACGAGCCCTTTTTTGTGCCCCTTCGTGCGAAAGAGCGGGTATAAAAAGCGTCTTTCGGCGCCGACCAAAATCGTGTACAGCCTAATCTGACTTCACCAGACTTAGGGACCTATCGAAACCATTGGAGTCGCAATGCAGCTCAGTAACTTGTCCGTGAAAAAGACGACCACAAGTCTCGCACCATTCAGCCTTCTCGAGCCAGAAGGTCTTGACCCCCTTGAAGATTTTGATTTTCTCAGTGGCAGTGACTACTCGTCTGCCACGCGAGAAACGATAACGGAGGTAGGTCGCAAACTTTTCGGCACCAAACCCGAGAACGAAGAACTTGTTGCTCGTCTCACCGAATACATGCTCTCGGTGACGGCGTCGCGGAAAAAGATTGCTGGTGAACTGGTCTTATTGGGCGGAAGCCTTGCAAACTCGATGATGCTAATCGTGGATGACCACACAGCAAAAGTCGGCGTCTCAACTTACAACATTAACCAAGGCAAAACCCAAGCCTACAAGTATTTTAAAGAGTCGCTGCAGCTTACCAAGCACGCTGCCCGTAAATACATGCGTTGCTTCCAAAAATTTGGGGACGATAACGAGGCAGTGCAGCTGTTTAACATCGGCGAGCTAAACATTTTGTCCGCGCATGATGTCACCGACGATCAAATCAGCACGGTTATGCGGCACAAGCTTGCGAATCCGAAGATGACTCAGGACGATGTGCAAGAGCTGCTTAATTTTCTACGCAAACAAGAAGAGACTCTCGAGGACAAAGAAAAAGAGCTGGAAAATGTCCACGGTTTGCTCGAAGACAGCAAAGACCAGTTGCGGGGAGCCGAAGCTGACTCAAAGCACTTGAAACGCCAAGTTGCTGATCTGAGCCGCGCGCTTCGAGAGAAAGAAAATCAGCTTCAAACACAGAGCGATTTTGTGAAGGAGCGTACGTCGGGGTTGGGACAACTGCAGAAGGACTACCAGGACAAAGCAAAGGAACTCGAGAAGGCGTTATTCGAACTAAACGCCCTTAAAAACGCTAAGCCTGTAGTGGAAGTCCAAACCAGAACCGTTGACGCGGTCCCGGAGGGCTTCACAACTCTCAGCGAAGCCTACGAAACCCGTATGGCAGATCTCAAAGAAGCCGAGGCGTTGAAGGCTCAAGCCGAAAAGGAACTTGCCGAATTGCAAGCGGACGTCGCTGCAAACCGGGCTGCAATCGAAGCCGAAAATGCGGTGCAAACCACGCTTAACGAACTGGTCTCCGTCTGGGAGCCCTTCGTAGCGAAGTTCTCTACCGCACAGCTTGTCGTCCAAGCTTCTAAAGATCCGGCGCGATACACGCCCTCGCTTCAGGCACTAGCCGCAATGCTTCGGAAATGTTTGTCAGAACTCGACGGAGCGATCGGGCTGTAACGCCATACCTTTTGTAATGACGAGCGGTGTACAGACCAGCACCGCATCGAAAACACGACACTAAATTCAAAAATGAACACGTCCAGCTCCATCACACGACAACCGACGAACACGTTAATTCCGCATTGGCTAATCGAGAAGATTCAGCGAACAAATTATGCGCTCACTGATTTCATGCAGATTGCGCTTGCGGATCACGACGCCTTAAAAAACGTGCTTGCCGTTACGATGCCGGAGATGATGGAGTTTCGAAAGCAGGCCTCGCCGATGGCGACGTTGATGAACATGCCATTTGTCGCGCTTGCCCCTGTACTGGATGATTCTCGCGATTGGAAGTCGATTATCGAAGGGCCGACACCCTCAGCGAAAGTCAATCAGCTTTCCGCTGAGATGCCGCTCGTGGACAGAGTCACAGCCCGCGATATCTTCCACTACAACAAAGACTACCTGCAGTTGCTCAAAGATGTATTGCACATGAGCTTAGTTGCAGTGCCCTTGCTCGGCATCTCCTTTGAGCTTGCGGCGTACTTAAAGAGCATGCCAATCGGCCAACTTGAAACCGCAATATCGCCAATCAAATTTCCTCTTTTTCGGTGGCGCTTCAACACGAAGAGCTTTTGGGACGAATACAGCTCGAACGGACTAACCGAAGAATCCGTTGCGCATTACATCATGCAAACGGCACCGGTTCGCGCCGGCGATTTACCCTACCAAGCAATATGGACCAGTCTGAGAATTGATCGCGCACTGAAGGAATTCTATGCGCGCTCAATGATGCAACAAGGCTGCCGTGCATCGACCGCGACCAATTTGTTTGACCTCAACCAGGGCAAAGCACGACTCATCTACAAGGAGTACCACGGGGTTAAGTCACCATCTGGCAACAATGCGAGCTCGCTTACGTGGTACGTCGACCAAGGCGTCCGTCGCCTTCAGGCAACGGTGTACACATGGCTGTATCGAAGCGCTTTGGCCAGTGACGGAAATATCCCGGAGGCACTCATTGCGTCCAACGACCTGATGGCAAAAATGTTCGGCAAAAATTCGGTAATCTCGCCAGATCGAGGTAACCATCTCACCCGCAGGATGGCCAGGGACTCGCTGCTGCGAATGGCGCCGTGCCGCTCTTGCGGGACGCATTACATCCTTTCCAATGGCGAAGGAAAAATTGAGTTGGAACAGAGTTTTGCATGCCCCGGATGCGCTCTTCTGTTGACCTCAAAGGGACAATCTAGCAAACGAAAGGTGAAACTTTGAGGCATTTCGATGGAGCGGTTTGCAAGGCCCACGAATGGTCCGTCGAAGCAGGACTGATCATCTTCACGAAAGACGGTCGCGCCCAGTTCGGTTGGCGGGATCTGATCACAGGCCAGTTTCATTCCGAAGCCGATGGCCGTTGCATTAGCGAGGTCATCGGCGCGATTGAGTTCAACTCGGATGTTGCCCATTAGCGATGCACGACTTTGCCTACCTGTTCAGGGACAGTGCCGCATCTTGGCTTGATGGCCGAGGCGACGCCCGATTCAGTTGTTATGAACGATTTTATCGGGCGTCGCGGGCAGCCGCGCCCCAGGCCTTAGAGTTCGACCTTGAGACGTCCAACGAAGAGTATGTGACGATTTGTCGGCGCTCCCGAGGTCGAATCGTAAGGGTGCTAGATAACAACGTATTCAAGAGCGCTGTACTTTCGCTGACGCTTCTCTGGATCGGCTCTTCGCTGCTTCCCATCGCCGGCCAGTCTGAGCCGGTGGCAACCGGCGCTATCCTTGTCGGCGCTTTCGTATTTCTACGAGTGAAGAGACGGCGCGGTCGTTCGCCGCGAGCCTAGCAAACGGTTGCGCATAGGCAACGGAGGGTTGGGCGGTCCCCTTACCTCGATTTACAATGCGTACCGGCCAATTTTAGGAAGCGGCAGATTAAGAAGACAGATCGTTGCTCACGCGACTTGACTTCTCATGCCGCTCGGTAAGCTAAGAAATAAGCAGATCGCAAAAATGCGACTGCACCAACGACCTACGAGGGTTTTCAAATGAAAGCATCAAAAAATATCAAGCTCATGGCTGCGGTCGCAGCTGCTTCTCTCCTTCTGTCGGCATGCGGTGGCGGCGGCGGTGGGAACAGTTCCGCGGCGCCAGCCACAGGCGCGAGCGCTCCGGCAGTTCCTGCAAGTGGAGTCGCACCGCAGACGTCAATCCCGGCCACGACATATGCTGCGGACTCTTTCCAAGCGACCGCATTTGCCACACTGAATAACTACCGGGCGGCTATGGGCGTCGGCACACTCAAGCAAGATCCCGTGCTTGATACCTCTGCGCAGGCTCACGCGCTTTATCTTTTCTCAAACATCAAGAGCGGCGCAGTGACTTCACTGGTACATGACGAAGTATCAACAAATGCGAACTATTACGGTGATTCCCCGTTGTCGCGAGCGGAGAAGGCAGGTGCAGCAACATCCGAATGGATCGCCGAAAACGTTGCTGCTGGAGTAAAGCAAAACGTCGATAGCGCAGCCGCACAGGACTGCATCGGTCAAGCCTTAGCATCCGTTTATCACCTCGTGGCTTTGACCGCCAACCAAGAATCTGTGGGTTTTGGCTTCGACGCGGGCGATACAACTTATCCGGTCTACACCTGCGCGAGTGACTTCGGCACTTCTACGGGGGTACCGAGCAATCCGCTTCCGAATGGATTTACTTCAAGCGGAGGGCAGATTCTCCAAGTTGGACTTGTTTATCATTCGCCATATGCGAACGAAAGCAACGTTGCCCTTGCAATGCGCGCTGAATCCCCGAACCCCGCCATAGACATTGCTGTTCCCGGCCGTCCGATTCTTGTGCGAGTAAATGCGCAGGAAGGAAACACACTTACAGTCTCACAATTCACGATGACCGACGGATCTGGTTCCGTCGTGCCAGCACGAATCTTGGTTCAAGCTAAAGCTCAAGCGGGCTCCACCGCAACAACTGTTGTCGACCCGAACAACCTTCTTGCATCAGGAACCGCGATACTTTTGCCGCTGGCTCCGTTGAAAGCTTCAACGACTTACACCGTAACGTTTAACGGTGCTCGTGACAGCAGTGCTGTAAGCGCAACTTGGAACTTTACGACCGCGGCAAACTAAACTGCTCTTCAAGTAGGAAAAAGGCGCTCCTCGATGACGGGAGCGCCTTTTTGTTTTGTGAAGAAGTTGAAGCTGACCTTACGTTCCTCCACCGCATCCCGAGCAGGTAGGATAGTTGGGGCTCACTATGAATGGATTCATATTCTTCGGAGCCCAAGTACTTGTCGATTCGTTTATGAGACAAGTGACTTGCCAGCTATTACCTTGGTTTCCGTTCCAGTCCGTCCAAACAGGACCAATGCTGTTGTCGTAATACCTTTGCGTATATCCGCTACGTGTAAATGTTTGGTCGTTCGGGCCAAGGGTGATGCCCTGGCCAGCGGCCGCCGTTGCACACATCTGCTGAGGTGTCGGGTCGGCGCTTGGTGGCGGAGCCTGCGTTCCCGGTGGTGGTGTTGGCGGAGGCGGTGGCGGCGGTGCGTTACACGAATACGCCCAAGCACTGCCAGTCCACACAGGTCCCGAGGCGAAGCCATACTGGCAGCTCGGTGGCGGTGTCATGCACTGATAGCGCGGTCCGCTCTTCGTCCATGAATAACCCGGAGGACAGTTCGGTGCTTGCGGCGTGGTCAGCGCGTTCTGCACCCATTGAGCATTAGATGGTTGAATGGACGCAGCCGCCAGCAGCGCCGCGCCCAAGATGACGATAGGTTTCAAATCGTTTCCTCACTCATTCCCAAAAGAGCAACCGGTATCAACTTCGGCTTGAAGTCCAAGTTGGTCGCCGACCAGTGAATTGGCGCCGTCCGCTAGCACATTGAATATCTGCAGCATCCAATTGGCGCCGGCCGAACCCATCACAAATCGATTGCCCGCGAGGGGCGGATTGTGATTTGCATAGTCGGTACTGACCGACTGCGGGATGATCTCGTACCACGGTGAGCCGCCCGGGCCACATGCGGGAACGGCTATCTGCCAGCCGTTGGCATAGCCGCTCAGCTTTTGGACGGTCGTGAAGTTTCCGACAAGGTTGCTAATGGGTACCCAATTGCCCCATTTGTTGCACACCCACATCTGGTTTGCGGCCCGCATCGTGACCGTATTCCATGCGCAATTCCCAGCCGACACGTTGAAGTTGACGGTCTGTGCGGTGACCGTGCCACTCGAATTGATATTGCCCACCTGCTGAATCGGCGCCGGCGCGCTCCCAGCGGCATTCTGAATGTACAACCCGTTGTTGCCGCGAATAGCAGCGCTGCTATTTTGATCGCCGTAGTAGGCGACGCCGGCTGTGCCGACAGTTAGACCGTTTCCATTGTTGGTTGCGTTGTATGCGCCTGCATTGACATTGGCCATCGCGCTACCAGCTTGGTTCTGGACGTAAAGCGCCCCGCTCGTTCGGACTGCTGCATTGGTTCCATCCCCGTAATAGGTTGCCCCCGGACCGATCTTCAGGCTGTTTCCAACAGGCAGCGTCAGGGAATTGGCCGTGACGTTCTTAGCATTCTGGATGTCCTGATTGTTCGCATTCATTGTCCCGGTCAGAGGCAGCGTGCCGTCGCGCCGGTAATACGGTGAGTTGCCGTCCGCACCAAACCCGTTAATCGCGAGGATCGTTCCGCTCTTGTTGCCGTTGGGGTTCGAAAGCGTCCACTTCCCTTGGATCCCTGTGATCACAGACGGCGCTCGGTTGGTCGAGTAGCCAAAGGAACTGCCACCGGCCGACGCGACGATGCCGGCGCCTTCGATGTCCGCCGTTCCAGCTTTCATCAGCGGCAAGCTCGGGTATAGCGACGTCGCGATGTGACACGTCCCCGCTGTGGTCGAACAAGCGTCCGGCACGATCATCATCGCAATCTGATACGTGCCGCCCCAGAACGGCCCATTTTTAAACGTCACGCGGTTGTTGGCCAATGCACTGAGCTGCGCCAGCGTCGGCGGAGTGATGGGCGTTGCGACCGTCTGCGAGTAGCCGGCTGGAATCAGCGAGCCATATTGCGCCGTGACGTAGCTGCCGAGCGCTGCATTGATCGAAGCGAGATTCTGCCCCTCGATCTGCAGCAGGTTCGTATGCTTCGCTGCGATGTCTTCCTTGATGCCCTGCACTGTCAGCAAGGCGGCGCCGACCAGGACAATCAACATCTCCAGAATGCTTCCCATGTCGGCAGCCCCGCCTTACGTGCGAGTCGTATACAGCTGCAGGCTTGCGGTCGCGCCAGCAGAGCTGCACGACGTGGCGGCCGTGCTCGCGCTAAACGGTACAGTGGGAGAAGCCACCACGGTTCCATTTACCGAAACCTGCGTGTAGACCGTAGACAACGCCGCGACGCTTAACGAGCAAATCGTTTCGGTGACCGGGTACGTGAGGATTAGCGAATCGTTCGCTGTAACCAGCGTTCCAACGCTGGTCGAAAGCGTGCCATTGAACAAGCCTTTGATCGTCGACTTGTCCGTCGAAACACGCGAGCCTGCTGAGTCGAACGCATGGTTTTGCGCCAGAATCTGCAACGTCTCGGCGGAGAAGTCCGCGTCGTTTTGCGTGGCGTTCAGAATGCCCGTATGGAACATCTGCGCTTCGCTCTTGAACTGAGAGGAATGAATCAGGTCAAGCACATACTTGCCACCCGCGTAGACGGCAAGTGCGAGCAACGCCGCGCCCGCCATAACCGCGCCTGCTTCGATCATCGACAACTCGCCGGACTGTTTTGTCCTGCGGGCGATCATAAGCATGCGTTGACGACGGCTCGCTTTAGCCGTAGCGGCGTCGAGGTGTACCTGTTCGGTGTGCTTCATGGCCAAGCTCCTTTTAGTTGATTGAGACGCCGGGTGCGCCCGAGGTCATGCTGATGGCGCCGGTCATCACATAGGAGCCGATGCCGATCGTGAGAAACAGCGCGGCCGCAAAGCCGAGCATGAGGAAATGCGTGACACGTGCGTTTCGCTTGACGGATTCGACTACGCGATCCAGCGACTGCCGACCGAGGTTTTTGATGGCCGCTTCGAATTGATCCCGCCCCGCTGCGTCGGTAATCGTGTCGACGATCTCCAACGAAAAGATGCCTGTATCGAGCGCGCGCATTGGCTCGTCCGAGCGTGCAGTAAGCCGCCGGTGCATGGATTTCAAATGCCAGCGCAACCACGGGTCCGATGTTTTCAGCAGCCGGTCGAGCGCAGCGCGCAAAGTCAGGTTCGAATCGAACAGGCCGGCAAGCGACACGATCAGAAGCGCAGCTCGGAGGTCTCGGCGGTTGCGCCACAGCATCGGTAGGCGATCGAACTTGTTCCGAACATGCCCGGTCCAGCGTTTGAGCGAGTAGAAGTACATCGTCACGAGGCCGATCACCAGGCACAGCGAAAGCCACCAATAGTCATACGCGAACGTGTCGACGTGATAAAGCCATCGACCGGCGTCCGGCCATTGGTCCAGCGGCTTGGAATCCAGGATCTGCGGATAGATCGCCCCGCCGAACAACATGCAGTAGCCGTACATGTAGACCAGCAGCAACGCCGGATACGCCATCTGCAATTGGGTCGTTGCCGACAGCACGCGTTTGGCGCTTGCCGCCATTTCGGCAAGTTCGAACCCGCGAACTACGGCGTCCTGTTGCGCCGACTCGTCGGCGATATCGAGCAATGCATATTCGTCGCCCGGAATGAACGGTTTGATCGCAACAGAGAAGCTCTCGCCCCGCTGCATCGTCTCGCGGATTTTCGCAAAGACGGTCCACACAATCTGACCACGCGAACGGTTGCGCTTCTCATACGTTTCCAGCCGGTCAAACAGCGTTTCGGTATTGCGCAAGCCTTTCTTCGCGATATCTAACCGCGTTTCGCGATAGAAGACCTCGCGCACCTTCTGAAAGCGCCAGCGTGCATACGCTTCCCGCTGCCGCGCGGGCAGCATCTTTCCGATTAAGTTGAACATGGTGTATTCGCAGGCGCTCAGGGCATCAGACCATCGACGCCGGGCATGACGCGGTATTGCGAAAAGCCCTGCATCGAACGATTCACAAATTGTGGATCAATAAATCCGCGCGAAACCTTGTAAAGAGCGTGTTCATATAGCGTCTTTCCGGTCATGTCCCCGTCTTCGAACCCGGTTTTGCGTGAACCGCGCCAAACTTGTCGTGCGCCCGCCCAATCCTTGTGGCTCACCCGCTCGAGAAACTCGGGCGTCGGACGGTAAAGTTCAGCGACGACCGACTGGCGCTTCGTGCCGCCGGCGACCTTTCCGGAGCGCGTCGTGAGCCCAACCAGACGGCAACGAACACAGCCGTCCATGTTCCGGCATGCCATTTTCGACGTGTCGAGACCAAACTTACGACGCAGGACCTCGAGGTCGGCTTGGGGCATCACATCTTCAGCCGGGATCTTGCAGTGATCGCAGAGTGTCGGTATCAGCTTCTGATTGCCGACCGCGTTGATGAATCCTTCGGAGGCGAGCTCGTCGATGGGCAGCTGCAGGCGACCACCAGCCATGCGCATGATGGCCGCAATGATGTCGCCGGCGTGTAGCGAGAAACGCACGGGGTGACCCGTAAGCGCGAGTTCTGCAACCAAGCCCATCACTACCTTGTCTCGCACCTCCCCGATCGTCAAATCGTCAGGGTCCTGTCGCATGAGTGTCCGAATCACTTCCGCATATTTGCGGTTTGCTTCTTCGTCGGTCTCGTCGGGCCGACGAATGATCGAGTAGTCTGACAGCCACGGCATCGGATATTCGGACGGCTCGTTCACGGCGAACTGCTTCTTCAGATCCCGATCGGGAAGCTGATATGAAAGCGCACGAAGTGTCGTCGTCTTGCCCGACCCAGTTTCGCCCGTTAGCGCCGTGATCCCGCCACTCACGTAATTGAGCGTGTCGATCAGCTCAAGCTGGCTCGGCTCAAATCCCATGTCCTTTGGCAACAGGACGTTGTAGTTCTTGAAATTGCCGTCGAGCAGCCGAAGCGCCACGTCGTAGCCGCCCACTAGTGGCGACGATTGCCAACGCAGATTGACGGTATCGGTTTTGACGACCAGCGGAATCATTGCCGACTGCGGGGCGCTCGGTTGGAAGCTATTGCCTGAGTTGGTGTTGCGCTGAACCAGGTCGCTGTAGGCTGCAAACAAGGCGCGACGCACGATGGTCTTCGGAAGTTTCTCGTAGGTGTAGAGGTCTCCATTCACCCGAAAGCGCACCTCCACGTCACTCTCGAATTCTCGTGGTTCGAAGTGCACATCGCTCGCACCGTACTGACAATGTGCGGCTTCGATGACATCCCGAAAGTTTCCGATGGCGCGCGAGGACTCACGCAGCCCGCCCTTCACTGCCGCCACCGCTTTGCCCGCATAGATCGCGGCAATCACCTCTTCAGTCGCGACCAGTTCTTCGCGCACGAACACGTCGGCGGTCGCCAGGTCCTTGATAAACGTCGCGTATTGAGCGCGTTCGCAAAACCGTGCCGTTGCGACCGAAATCGCGACGCCCGGTTGTAACTCGACCGCGATAAATTCCTTGCGAGCGGCAGCGGGAATTCGTAGTGCCGCATCGTCATCGGCGGTCGTGAGAATGCGTTTATAGTCAGGCAGTGCCTCGGCAGATACGAGATGCGGCCGCCCCGTTTGCGTAAAGAGCGTATCGGCTTTCTCGTTGAACGCCTTGTCTTCGTCGCTTAACATTTCAGGTACGGCAGCAGGCTCCGGCGAGACCATTTTGCCTTGGTCTGGTGTTGGAATAGCTGTTGATGTTGGAATAGCTGTCGATGTTGGAATCGCCGCTGATGTTGGGATCGCTGCCGTCGCGGCCGACTGCCCCCTATCAACAGCTTGTGCCGTCCCGTCACCGTGCTCAACGCTGCTGGTAGCCGCGGCGTCAATCGCGCGCGATATCGACTCAATTGCGGCTTGCTCAGCGACAATCTTTTCCTTGCCTGCAACAACGGTGGTGTCCGTTGCCTCGCCATGATTTCGCTCTTCGCCGACGTCTACGCTTTCCACATCCTCAACATCCGCCGAGAGGTTTCGACCAAGGAAGCTAACAGAGGCGCCGGTTGCGCGCGCTGATTGCAGCCGTGGCTCAACCGCACTGGTCGGCTCGACAAAGCTTGCCTTTGGGGACCGCAACCGCTTGAGAAACCCTGAGCGTGTCTCAGGCACATCATCCTCGATTCCACCAAATAGGCTCATGGCTTACTTCCCCACCGGAATAAAAACGGAGTTTCCGCCCGGAGCGGTAGGCAACGGACTATTCAAATCGTTAAGCGCCTGCATGCTCGAGCCAGAAGCCGACGGCTCGGGCACCGGGATCGCCTGAGCGACAATCACCTGGCTCCAGCTGCGTTTGCCCTCCGTGACGGTGACCTGATAGCCATCGATGCGAGACACGGTCCAGCCGTTGAGAAGCTTCGTGCCCTGCCGCCCGGGGTAGATCGCACCCATGTAGTCGTACAGGACGTAGGAACCCGTGGAGTCACTGAACGCACCGAGGAACGTGACAGGCACCGAATGCGCGACTGGAGCCACGCGCCGTGGTGCGGGCTTGGGTGCTTCTGCCGCCGCCTGAGCGGGCGCTGGTGTCGCTGGTAACGACGCACCGAGCATTGGCGCGGCCTGTTGGATTGCATTGCCGTCAGGCGCCTTCTTCATGCTGTCGACGATCTTCTGGCGCGCAAGCTGGTCGATATCGTCAAGCGTGAGATGTTTTTCTTGAGCGTGCAGCCCGCCTGTAAGCGCGAGTGCCATTGCACCGGCCAGAGCGGATTTACTTATATGCATAATATTTACCCTTTGCGGTGAAATGAACGCCGGTTCCGTCTTCCTTCAATTCGAGGTCCAAGGAGTCGAGCGCCATGTTGTCGGGCAGGCGCGCGAGCAGCGGTGCTTGCCATTTGTATCCGTCGATCTCCCATTGCCCGCGCAAGATGAGCGGACCTTGCACATCGCCCGGCGCCGGCTGGCGTGGCAGGATGCGCTCGGGATCCTTGATATCAACGACGTATCCGTAGCTATCAAGCGTGAAGGGGGTGACCGACAGTTTCTGAGGCTCAGTCTGCAAGGCTTTAATGAGCGCCTGCGACGTGGGCCACGTTTTGGCCTGAGCGAGCGCGACCCGTTCCACCACGCTTACCTGCGGGCCTTTCGCATCGAGTTGCGAGCCATTGGCGTTAAAGACCACAGGACGAATGTCCTCGGGCGCGTTCGCGTCGAAGTCCTTGAAGGTGCCGCCCTGTCGCTTATAAGTGACCTTGCAGGGACCTGTCGCATTGCAGGTGGCCTTCCAGAACTGCCAGCCGGACGTGTTGCTCTCATGCGCACCAAATGCCGCGAGCAGTCGGGGGGCCATGACTGACGCAAGCGGCGCCGGTGCCGCGAAAGTGCGTGCCACTGCAGTTTGATACTCCTGCATGTAGGTGGGCGGCGGCGGTGCCGGCGGTGGCGGCGGATTGAAGAAGTCGATCGCCTTGCTTACGCTAAAGAAACCAGCGCACGCGATCACGAGCAATGGAAGCGCAACCGGAAGCTTGACCGGCACCTTCTTGATTTCGGCCGTCTTGCGCGCCGCGAGCAATTCCCGGATCGGAAATGGCTCGTCGACATCGTGCAACTGCGCGCCGTGGCCAAGCGTGACCAACGGCAGGTTGATCTTTGCGCACTGATCCTCGAGCGCGACACGCCGTGCATCCAGCGACACGAGCGGAATATCTTCATCGACAGAAACCGCGCCTCGCAACACATGCACGAAGTGCACGCGCTGATCGTTCTGGATCAACACAAGCACGGCCGGTTTCGCGCGTACGATTTCAAGTAGCGCGATTCGAGCAGCGGCGGAATAAAGCTTTAAGCCCTTGCGCTCATCGGGATCGAGGTTGCAGAACCCGCCGATCGTCTCTCCGTTCGTTTTGAGCTCGACGTAATGCGTAGCATCGAACTGCTCGGCGTAGCGCCCACGCTCAGCAGCCGCGCCCTTGGTCGCGTAGGCACGCCACTCGAGACCAAACACGAGCCGCGCGCCCTTCTCTCCTGGGATAGGTTCGAGATGCATGCCGGCGCTCACATCGACGAAACAACAGTGGCCGTGAGCATGATCACTTGGAACGTGCGCGACTTGTTCCAAGCACCGCTCAGCCCGGCGATACCGTTGTTGCTCGCCGCGTCATAGTGGTTGGTCACAGCCCCATACAGAACCATTGTCTGACCGTCGGAAAGGGCAATGGTCTGGTCATCCTTGCTGCCGATGATGTCGGGCAACTGGATTTGCTGCAGCGTCGCACCCGAGCCCGCGCTGATCGTCTGGAACGGGCCGTTGAGCTTCGAGCTATCGCTCCAGTACGACAAGACGATCTGGTTGTGATCGTTGACGGACGGCAAGATGTTCACGAAGTCGCCAACGGTCACCGAACCCGGTTGCAGCCCAACGGATCCACCCGATGATCCGACAATTCCGCCCGCAGACGGCGTCGTCGCCGCAAGATAGCCCTTCGTCTCGAAGGAACCCACTGACACCGGCAAGCCGTTCAACGTCATCTTGGTAACCGTGTTGTCCTGGACGGTTTTGCCATAACTGTTCACGCCATTGATGACAGCGTTCGTGCCTTCGAGCGGCGAGTTGGCTCGCAGGACGGACAAGCCGACCGAACCGGCTGATGTCGCGAGCGACGTCGGCGAGCCGAAGGCCACCGAGTACTTCTTCAAGCCGTCCGAGATACGGTTAAAGATCACATCGGCACTGATGCCTGCTTGCGTTCCATCGTTGATGTCGAACTGCAGCGTGCGCACACGCAACGCAACCTGACGCGTCGAAATGGCATTCTCGCGTGCCAGCAGCGCACCCATGCGATCGACGGCCTCTTTCGTATCGCGCACCATCACGAGCCGGCTTTGCGGGTTCACAGTCACCACACCCATCGGCGACTTCAATTGGTTCAATTCATCCTGAATCAGCGCAATCTGGTCGAAAGATCCATCGCGACCCGTAGACGTCACAGCAGAGAAGGAACCCGTATTGCCAGTCGAACCACCCGTGGTACCCGAAGACTGATTGCCGGTGGAGGTATCCGTGCCCTTCGACATCGACGACTTCACATTGACCTTTCCGGGTACGGCCGAAATGGTGAACGTCTTCGTGACGAAACGGGAGATCGCGATTGTTGTGCCGTCGAAGCTCCAGTCGAGCCCAAGATCCTCGGTTACGCCGCGCAGGTACTGTCCCACCTTGCAATCGCAAGGCTGTGCGTACACCGGCTCCACGCCTGATTTGACACTTGCGCTTGCCAGCGAGGTCGGCAGTGGTCCGCCCAAACCACCCATCGGCGCGCCGGCCGCAACCGCAGGCGCTACGGATGCGGACCCGGCGCTTTTCGGAATCAGCGATTCACGCGGGATAAACACGTCCGGGCTAATATGGACCGGATAGCCGGTTGCACTCGAGACGAGCGTACCGATTCTGGAGATTGGCAGGTTCGGCGGGAACGTCACCATCTTGTCGCGAAATACCGCCGGGAGCGTCGCTTCATAAGCCACAGGTACAAGACGGTCGCCGAGAAATGCAGTCGGCACCTCCTCAACGAGGGGCATGGATTCTGGACCATTGCCCATTGCGGTAGCGGCGTCCGCGGCGGCCGCAGAGTACGCCCGATTGACATCCATTTGGCTGACAGCGCAGCCCGAAAGCATCGAGGCGAGGGTAAGCGACGCGGCGATTTTGATCGTGTTATGGCGCATGATGATTACTCTTGGCAGTTGGCCGCGCGTGCGACGACGCGGATCACGTTGTTGGTGTGCTTGCATACGCGGGTGGGCGTGCGCATGTGATTGGTGGCCTGCATGACCTGTGTGAGGATCGACTTGAAGTCGCCGGAAAACGTCGCATTGAATTCAAGCGGCAGATCGTCATCGATCTTCCAGGCGAGTTGCCACCCCTGCTGCTGAAGCCAACGATCAAGCGCGTTGCGCAAATTGGAGTCTTGAGGTGTGATCGAGAAGGTCAGAATGCCGTTAGGTGCGACCGCTGCCCACGGCGAGGGAAGCACGACCGGTGCAACCGCGGTCGAAGTCGGAGCCATTGCTATCTGGATCGGTTTGGCGTCCACCGAACTCATACCGCGCGATGCGAAGGCATCGTTGGAGGCCGCACTTGCAGGCGTCATCTTTATCGGCGAGGCCGTTGCTTTTGAGCCGCTCGGGGCGGACAACACTTGCCAACCTTCGCCAGCCGGTGCTGCCAAGCGCGACTGATCAGGATCGGCCGCCATCGCATTGGCGGCTACGGCCAGCATCAAAAACGCGATCAAGCGGCCGACCGGACGAAACAGGAAAGATGTTTTCATAGGGATAAGTGACGTCATGAGATCAGTTGCCGCGCTGGATGCGGCGATAAATATGGGTGGCATAAATCAGTTGCTTCGAACTGGACACGGCGTTGTACGCGCCCACGGCGCGCCAGGTCGGCCCAAACTGCTTGATGTTCGACGCGAGAATCCAGGTGCCGACGTAGCTGTTCACACACGCGTCGAAAAGGCGCTCGCGGGTGATGCCCCACCGCGAGAGCTTTGGCAACCAGGAGCTGTTGATCTGCATGAGGCCAATGTCTTCCGAACCATCGCTATTCACATTGACGGCATTCGCACGCATGCCCGATTCTTGCTGGGCAATGGCGCGCACGAGGACCACGTTCACGCGATGAAATGCGGCTGCATCATCAAGGCAATCTGCACGTGCGATCGACGGCGCAGCCACGAGCCAAAGCACGACGCCAGCAAGAAAATGGTTGATCGTCATGACGGCCGTGCTCACGATTTGGCTCTGTCAAAGAAGCGCACGTCATGGCGACGCGTCACATTCACCACGTTGCCGTCCGCATTGACGATGAACTGGTCGGAAGTCCCGTTGAACTTGTAGTAGCGGCCTTTCTGTTCGCCGGTACCGAGATGCCTTGCATCAGCCACCGTTACGTGACCGACTGAATCGGCGAACTTGAAGAATGTCGATCCGTCCTTGTCGAACACGCTCTCCAACGCGGCCTTATTCCCGGCGTCGAATTCGTAGACACTTCCGGCGACCCGGGCCACTTCCACTTGGTCCGCGCCGTTCGATAGAACGAAGCGTTCGGCACGGTTGATCGTGAGTACGTTACCGGCGTCATCCCACTTCGGACGCAACGACTTGCCGCTTTCATCGACCACTTTGATTTCCGCTGCCGGTTTGGCCGAAAATTTGATCTGGACGTGCGAGTCGTCGCCATCACGAATGGCGACCGCACCAAGCTTTGAGGCAAGTAGCGAATCATGGACGGGGGCGCCTGCAGAGCTCGCGGCAATCGCAGCAATTGGATTCGCGATCGTTGATGCCGATGCCAACGGCGCATTGCTCGCGACATAATTCACCGCCACTGACTTTGGTGCCGAGCGTAGCAAGGTGACATGCCGCGAATCGAAATCGACGTCCGCGTACATGTCGGATGAGGCGACCAGTCGGTCGAACGACTGCATCCAGTTTTCGCCATCCCGCGTTGCGAAACTCGTTGAAGCGGTGAGGTCGATATCCTTCTGTGCAGAGCCTGTCCACCCTTGCGGCACCAACGCCTTAACCATTTGCGACAGAGGCATGGTGGCGTTCAACGCGCGGGTGCTTTCAAGGTGCGAGTGCGCACCGATTAGCGCGAGGCGTCCGGAGAAACCCGTGAAGCCGGACGGGAGATCGTCGCTTTCGCGGGTCTTATCGCCCATGAAGCGGTTTGCTTTCTTCCAGTACGCCGTGGCAGTGGTTTGTCCCGTGGAGTAATGGATCACGTCGGGCGTGCCAGGGACGACGACATAAGGTCCTTCGTTGTGGCCGCCCTCGACACGCAGATTCTGTCCTGCCCGGGGCTGAAAGTAGGTTGAACTTCCATCATTGAAGACGAGGGCAGGACGCTCGAGCACATTACCTGCGATTTCGTAGTCGAAGTCGAATGGGTCGGTGCCGGCGAGCGCGACGTTCACCGAGAGTAGTGCCAACGCAATAGAAACGACTGTGAGTGATTGCTTCATAAGCCGCGATCGATTTGAGAGAGGTGCTGGACGAACCGCGCGAGATATTTGCGACCCGGCTGCGGGTTAGCGCTGTGGTAGTACGCCACCGCTTTCCCCGCGGAATGCGTCTTTTGATAGTTCTCGTTGAGAATGTCTTCGGCGACGTGGATGTTGGTCGCCGGACTCAAGGCGTCCAAGGGCGAAGCAAAGCGCTTGGAGTGGTATCCCCAGTTAACTTGCATGAGGCCAATATCGAAGTCACTCCGACCATCAGCGATCAGGATGCGGATCGCTTGATAGGCGTCCTCGCGCGTGCGAAAGAAGAATCCGCGACCAGCCACATTCAGGGTCCATGGCCACGCTCGGCCGTTATAGGCAGATTCATTGAGTGCTATGCCAGCGAGGATCTTTGGGTCGACTGTGGAATGCATGGCGTCGAACGGCGCTTGCGCAGACGCGCACGCCCAGCCGCCACGCCGTTCTGTCATCGCAGCCTGGGCTTCATCGGTGAGCAAACGGGGTTGTACCCATCCACCTCTCACGAGGATGGCAAGCAGACTGACGGGCGCTCCGTCAACATTGACGGTTGGCGTTGCGCCCTGCCCCATTTCCACCGCTTGGCCCTCAAGCCGTTGCGCCCAAGATTGAAACGGCTTCATCCCGCATGCATAAACTGGGGCGCCTTCGATATCGAGGATAGTGCGCTGGCCAGCGCTCGATACAACATACTGCGTCGGGCTGATGATCTCTTCGATCGTGGCCGCGTAACATGCGCGTCCAATGAAGAGCAGCGCTGCCGCCAAGAGCGCCTTATTCATGGTAGGGCTCCATGACAATGTCCTGCGTGACTTGGACGAGAAACTTCTCACCCGGATCGACCGTGATCGTGGGTGGGATGTTTTGGTTACGCTGCAAAACTGCTTGTGCCGTCGTCGCGGCGACCTGACCTGCCGTGCTGCCGTAGGTCGTGACGCCGTTAGGACTAGACGTTGTCGCTGTTTGCGCGCCGTTGTCGAATGACTTCAGCAGGATCGCGGTGATGAAGCCAGCACCGAAGATCTTAAGAAAATGGTTGTTCACGTCGCCGGAGAAACCAGCGTAACCATTCTCGTCGGCGCCTTGCATGCCGTTCATCGGCACGTTCTTTCCGTTGGGCAGGCGCAGGCTTGTCGAAGCAACAAGCAAGCGCTCTTGGCCAACCTTGACGTCTGCGCTGTATTGGCCGTTGATGAACGAGCCTTTCGGGATCATCAGGCAGTCGCCTTGTAGGCTGTCGTACACGTCTTCATCGACCATGAGCGCGACGCGTCCCGGCTTGTCCGAGTTCAAGCCTTCGATTGTTTTTACGTGAATGTTGTGAGGGGGCGTAAGCGTACAGCCGCGTGAGCGTCCGTTGAATGTTGTCTGTTCAATGCCCCCTTGTGCGGCGGCCTCACGAAGAAACGCGCGATCCCGGTCTTCGGGCGCTTGCCCCTGCTTGGCAAGCTGCATGGCCAGTTGCTCTGCGCTGGGGTCACCCGCGGCGGCTCGTGAAGCACGAAACTCTTCCAACGTGGGAACACCTGGGGGAAGCGTCGTCGCCTGCTGAGCGTTATTGCGTGACCCGCCCGACTGCTTGAATACGGAGGACGTATAAATTGCGTCCTGAGCTGCATTGCGTGCAAGCGTCTGTGTATCCGCCCCGCCCTTGTCGATTTCGCTTTGGAAATCTGTTCCCGTCAGCATTGGCTTAACTGGATGCTGGGCGGCGGCCGCATCGGACGCCGCGCGTGCGGCTGCCTCCA
>NZ_JBSIPA010000310.1:0-7918 GCF_053574605.1 Caballeronia sp. M23-90
AGCAAAGAGGCGATTCAGCATCAGGCGCTTGCGATATACGCAGCGATCGAGGGCGCTCAGCTTGTCGCTAGAGGCAGGGGAAACATCGCGTTATTTGACCAGGCGGTGGCGGCCTACCGCGCCGCCGCCTAGGTTTGACTGACGTGAACAGCGAGCCCGACAGCGACTCCGCAAACGACCCCGACGCCTGATCCGATGAACCCGAAAAAACGCCGCGCGATCTTCGAGACGCTGCAGAGCCTGAACCCGCATCCGACCACCGAGCTCGAGCACAACTCGCCGTTCGAGCTGCTGATCTCCGTCCTGCTCTCGGCGCAAGCCACCGATGTCTCCGTGAACAAGGCGATGCGTCGCATGTACCCGGTCGCCAACACGCCGGCCAAAGTGCTGGCGCTCGGCGAAGAAGGCGTGACGGAATACATCAGGACGATCGGGTTGTATCGGACGAAAGCGAAGAACGTCGTTGCGACGTGCCGGATTCTCGTCGAGCAATACGGCGGCGAGGTGCCCGATAACCGCGAGGCGCTCGAAGCGCTGCCGGGCGTCGGGCGCAAGACCGCGAACGTGATCCTGAATACCGCGTTCGGCCATCCGACCATTGCCGTCGATACCCATATCTTTCGCGTTTCGAACCGAACGGGACTCGCGCCCGGCAAGGACGTGCGTGCGGTAGAACTGGCGCTGGAGAAGTTCGTCCCCGACGAATTCAAGCAGGACGCGCATCACTGGCTGATCCTGCACGGGCGTTATGTGTGCAAGGCGCGCGTGCCCGAGTGCTGGCACTGCGCGATCGAACCTTTGTGCGAGTACCGGCCGAAGACGCCGGCGCCCATCGAATAAGCGCTCTGTCCCGGCGCCAAGCGAGCCGCATCGATGCAGCTTAAAATGCCCGTCAGACCACGATTCAGTAAAGCGACACGACCCCATGTTCAACCCCAGCCGTGACGAAGTTCGCCAATTTTTCACCGAAACCTGGCGCAAACAGCGGCAAGGCGGCGTCCTGACGCCGCTTGAAAGCATCGCGGCCGACTGGATTGGCGAGCATCCGGAATACCAGCAGGAACTCGCCGATCCCGACGTCGCCCACGCCGACTACTCGCCGGACCAGGGCAAGAGCAATCCGTTCCTGCACCTGTCGATGCATCTGGCGATCACAGAGCAACTTTCCATCGATCAACCGCCGGGAATTCGCCGCGCGCACGAGCGGCTGGTCGGGCGCCTGGGTTCGACGCATGATGCGCAGCACGCGATCATGGAATGCCTCGGCCAGATCATCTGGGAGGCGCAACGCAACAATACGCCGCCTGACACCGATGCCTATCTTGCGTTGATCGAACAGCGCGCATCGCGGGATTGAGTTGCTGAAGCTTCAAACAAAAACACCTCGCATCAGCGAGGTGTTTCATCATGCGCGATAAACCGGCAAAAAGTTACTTCTTCAGCACCAGATCGCCACTCAGCGATTCGATATACGCCGAGATATCCTTCAAGTCCGCCTGCGACAGGTTCTGCACCTGCGCCGACATGATGGCGTTGGCGCGGCCGAAGTTCGGATTGCCGTTGCCCATCTGGTACTGGCGCAGCGCCCAATAGATGTAGTCGGCGTGCTGGCCCGCGAGCTTCGGATACTCCGCGCTCACCGGCTTGTTCAGGTTCGGCCCGTGGCAGGCTGCGCAATTGTGCGCTTCGGTGAGCACCTTGCCGTTGCTGGCATCGGCGGCAAACGCCGGCTGCATGGCGATCACGCCGGCCAGCGCGGCTGCCGTACATGCTGTTTTCAACACTGTTTCGAGTGCCTTCATGAATTCTCCTATCCCGCGAATTGTGAATGCCGAGTGAGTGCGTCTCGGGCCTGATGCCTTGCATGATCAGGACCAACGCGCAGGATCACTTGTCGGGATTGTTCTTCGAAGAGGGGGTTTGCGCGGCGTAGTACGCTGCAATATCGGCGATATCCTGATCGGTCAGCGTCACCGCTATGCCGTGCATGGTCTCGAAATGGCGATCGCCCTTCTTGTAGGCTTGCAGCGCGTTCTCAATGTAGCGGGCGCTCTGGCCGCCGAGCATGGGCACCCGGTACACCTCGGGATACGCGGTGCGATAACCGGGAATGCCGTGACACCCGATACACATCGCAACCTTGCCCTGGGCCGCTTTCGCGTTGCCCACGACATCGGCGGATGCCTGGGTCGCGAAGCCGGCAAGCCCCGACAGCGCTGCGATCACGGCACATTTGCCGACGAATTTATTCATAGCTTCTAACCTGGCATGAGGGGAAATCCGGCACCTTGTAAAGGCCTGGCGTTCCGGGACTTTCTCGGGACTGATCAATCGGCCGTGCTTCCTGTGCTTCCAGCGCGCAGCCTGAGGCAGGTCTGATTGACAGCCACACGGGCCAAAAAAATCGCGCTAATTGTACCGCGCGGCCTACGCTGCGTCCACAGGCCGCGGCGGGAAGGTCTGCACCGCGCAAAGCCTTGCCAATCAAGGCCCGGCGGCCTGCGACACTGTGTCCAATGGACATCCTGGAAACGCCCGAATACCGGGTATTTGGGCGCTCAATGGCAAAACGGCATCTGACTTATACTGCAATTTTCCCTCTTCGAGAGATGCGTCATGCGTTTTGAAGGCTCATCGCAGTATGTCGCCACAGACGACCTCAAGCTCGCTGTCAACGCCGCGATCACGCTGCAACGCCCGCTTCTGATCAAGGGCGAACCCGGCACCGGCAAGACCATGCTGGCCGAGGAAGTGGCGGCCGCGCTCGGCATGCCGCTCTTGCAATGGCACATCAAATCGACCACGAAAGCGCAACAGGGCCTGTACGAATACGACGCTGTTTCGCGTCTGAGGGACTCACAGCTTGGCGACGAACGCGTGAAGGACATCCGCAACTACATCGTGAAGGGAGTGTTGTGGCAGGCCTTCGATGCCGACGTGCCGACCGTCTTGCTGATCGATGAAATCGATAAAGCCGACATCGAATTCCCGAACGACCTGTTGCGCGAACTCGATCGCATGGAGTTTTATGTGTACGAAACGCACGAGCTGGTTAAGGCGAGACACCGGCCGCTCGTGATCATTACATCGAACAACGAAAAAGAACTGCCGGACGCGTTTTTGCGCCGCTGCTTTTTCCACTACATCAAGTTCCCCGAACCCACGACGATGAAGCAGATCGTCGAAGTGCATTTCCCGGGCATCAAGGAAGAACTGGTTGCGGCCGCCATGCAAAGTTTCTTCGAGTTGCGCAACGTGTCAGGACTCAAGAAGAAGCCCTCGACGTCCGAGCTGCTCGACTGGCTGAAGTTGCTGCTGGCGGAGGATATCGGTCCCGAAGCGCTGCGCTCGAGCGATCAGAAGCAGATCATCCCGCCGCTGCATGGCGCGTTGCTGAAAAACGAACAGGACCTGAGCCTTTTCGAGCGGCTCCTGTTCATGAACCGCAACAACCGTTGAGCGGACGCCGGTCATGCTGATCGACTTCTTTTATTCGTTGCGCAACGCCAAGCTGCCGGTTTCGGTCAAGGAATACCTGACCTTGCTCGAAGCGTTGAAGGCGCAGGTGATCGGGCCGTCTATCGACGAGTTTTATTTTCTTGCGCGAATGACGCTGGTCAAGGACGAGAAATACTTCGATAAATTCGACCAGGCTTTCGGCACGTATTTCCACGGCATTGCCGCACTCGATGAAACTGCGCTCGATATCCCGCTCGACTGGCTGAAGAAAAAGCTCGACCGGGATTTCACGCCCGAAGAGAAACGGCAGATCGAGGCGCTCGGCGGTATCGACAAGCTGATGGAGCGCCTGAAAGAACTTTTCGAAGAGCAAAGGGAACGGCACGAAGGCGGCAGTAAATGGATCGGCTCGGGCGGCACGTCGCCCTTCGGCAATGGCGGATTCAATCCGGAAGGCATTCGCATTGGCGGCGACTCCGCCGGAAACCGGAGTGCGGTCAAGGTCTGGGATGAGCGCGCTTACAAGGACTACGACGACCAGGTCGAAATCGGTACGCGCAATATCAAGGTCGCGTTACGGCGTCTGCGCCGGTTTGCGCGCGAAGGCGCCGCCGATGAGCTCGATCTCCCCGATACCATCCGCAGTACCGCCGCGAATGCCGGCTGGCTCGATCTGAAAATGGTGCCGGAGCGCCACAACAATGTGAAAGTCCTGATGCTGCTTGACGTAGGCGGTTCAATGGACGATCACATCAAGCGCGTGGAAGAATTATTTTCGGCGGCGAAATCCGAGTTCAAACATCTCGAGTTCTATTATTTCCATAACTGCGTCTACGATTATCTATGGAAGAACAATAAGCGCCGGCATGGCGAAAGAACTGCCACGTTCGACGTTTTGCACAAGTTTTCGCCTGATACCAAGCTGATTTTCGTCGGCGATGCCACCATGAGCCCATACGAAGTCATGCAACCAGGCGGTTCCGTGGAATATAACAACGCCGAAGCCGGCGCGGTCTGGCTCAGGCGCCTCGCCGACCAGTTTCCGCGTTTCGCATGGCTCAATCCCGAACCGGAAAGGCTTTGGGAATACCGGCAATCGGTATCGGTCATCCGGCAGATCCTGGGCGGTCGCATGTACGGCCTCACGCTGGCCGGGCTTGAAAGCGCGATGCGTGCGCTTTCCAAATAAATCAAATCGGGTCCAAGTGGCACGGCCACTTCTTTTCACACTGTCCCTGCCCTTTCAGCCTCTCAGCGCGTACGATCCGCGCGAAACGTCCCTGAGAGGCTTCAAATGAATCCGTCCGCCACGGCTTTCCGGCCATTCGCTGATTCGTCGCTGTCAGCCATGGTCGCGGGATTTGTCGCGATGATGACCGGCTATACCAGCTCTCTCGTCCTGATGTTCCAGGCCGGGCGTGCCGCGCATTTATCCGATGCGCAGATTTCCTCCTGGATCTGGGCGCTCTCCATTGGCATGGCGCTGTGCACGATCGGCCTGTCGCTCAAGTTCCGCGCGCCGATCGTGATTGCGTGGTCCACGCCGGGCGCAGCACTGCTTGTGACGTCGCTGCCGAACGTGCCTTATGCGGATGCGATCGGCGCGTTTATCGTCTGTGCGGTCCTGTTGACGGTTGTCGGCCTGACCGGCTGGTTCGATACCCTCATGCGCAAGATCCCTGCAGGCATCGCAGCGGCATTGCTGGCGGGCATCCTGTTTGAGATCGGCATCGAAATCTTCAGGGCCGCGCAGTTCCAGACAGCCCTTGTGCTGGCAATGTTCTTCACCTATCTCATCGTCAAGCGCCTCGCGCCCCGCTACGCCATCCTGACGACGCTCGTCGTCGGCATCGTCGCCGCCGGAACCCTCGGCCTGCTCGATTTCAGCCAGTTCCACGTCGCGCTGGCGCACCCGGTCTTCACCATGCCGCACTTCACGTTCGCGGCGGCGGTCAGTATCGGCATCCCGCTTTTCGTGGTGGCAATGGCCTCGCAAAACGTGCCCGGCATCGCCGTGCTTCGCGCGGATGGCTATGACACGCCATCGGCGCCATTGATCGCGACAACGGGCATTGCGTCGCTCCTGCTCGCGCCGTTCGGCTCGCACGGCATCAACCTGGCCGCGATCACCGCCGCCATCTGCACTGGGCCGGAAGCGCACGAGGACCATTCCCGCCGATACATGGCGGCCGTCTGGTGCGGCATTTTCTATCTGGTCGCCGGCATCTTCGGGGCCACCATCGCGGCGCTGTTCGGGTCGCTGCCGAAGGCGCTGGTAGTCTCGGTCGCGGCGCTCGCGTTGTTCGGCTCAATCATGAGCGGTCTCACCAACGCCATGCACGACATTCGCGAGCGCGAAGCAGCGCTTGTCACGTTCATGGTGACGGCGTCGGGGCTCACGCTTTTATCGATAGGATCGGCATTCTGGGGTCTTGTCGGCGGCATCGTCACGCAGATTGTGCTGAACGCGCGCCGGGCGTAGATTCAGGGTGCCGACGCGAAATGTTCACAGGGCCGGCGTGTAATGGGCTTGTTCACCTTGCGCGGCGCGCCGGAACCTCTGCTAGCTCGGGCACTCGAACTGCAGCGGGAAACACCGACGCCTGCGCCAAATTGCGCAGCAGGACTAGAATGTCACTCTTGTGCGAGACAATTGCCAGAAGGTTTGGCGCCGCGGCATCACGTGCGGTCTCGCAACCTCCTTTCAACGCGGGCAATCCGCATCTTTGACAACGGCACAACGCGCCGAAGACCAGATATGACATCCGCTCTCGACCAGCTCAAGCAATACACCACCGTCGTCGCCGATACCGGCAACTTCCAGCAACTCGGCGAATTCAAACCGCAGGACGCGACCACGAACCCGTCGCTGATCTTGAAGGCCGTCCAGAACGACGACTACAAGCCGCTGCTCGAAAAGACCGTCAAGGATCACGCGAGCAAGTCTACGGGTCACATCATCGACCAGTTGCTGGTGGCGTTCGGCAAGGAAATCCTGAAGATCGTCCCGGGCCGCGTGTCCACTGAAGTCGATGCACGTCTTTCGTTCGACACGAAGGCTTCCGTCGACAAGGGCCGCGAGATCATCAAGCTGTACGAAGACGCGGGCATCGACCGCAAGCGCATTTTGATCAAGCTCGCGTCCACGTGGGAAGGCATCCGCGCCATGGAAACGCTGCAGAAGGACGGCATCCACTGCAACATGACGCTCCTGTTCGCACCGGTGCAAGCAGCGGCTGCAGCGGACGCGGGCGCGCAACTGATCTCGCCGTTCGTCGGCCGTATTTACGACTGGTACAAGAAGTCGGCGGGCGCGGACTGGGACGAAGTGAAGATGGGCGGCGCGAACGATCCGGGCGTGCAGTCGGTGCGCAAGATCTACGCGTACTACAAGAAGTTCGGCTACAAGACCGAAGTGATGGGCGCAAGCTTTCGCACGGTCAATCAGATCACGGAACTGGCCGGCTGCGATCTGCTGACCATCAGCCCGGATCTGCTCAAGAAGCTTGCCGAGAGCAATGACAAGGTTGAGCGCAAGCTGTCGCCGGAAGCCGTTGCAAACGACAAGGTCGACAAGATCAACGTCGATGAGTCGAGCTTCCGCTTCCTCCTGAACGACGACGCCATGGCGACCGAAAAGCTTGCTGAAGGCATTCGCGGTTTCGCTGCCGATGCGGTCAAGCTCGAAAAACTGATCGAAGCGCTGAAGTAATTTGGCGGCTGCAATACAGAGACTACGTGTCCAGAAACGGGCGCCGGCGCTATTTCGCCGGCGCCTTTTTTTGTGCAGACCGAGTCGGCACGGGGGTTTTTAGGCCTTGAGCGTGGGCTAGACTTTTAAGGCGGGCGGAGGGCCGCCCATCAATGAAGGAGTGCCAATGCGTCTCGAACCCTACCTGTATTTCAACGGCCGCACGGAAGAAGCGCTCATGTTCTATCAGCACGCGATTGGTGCGGAAACCTTATCAGTATTGCGTTTCGAGGATTCTCCCGAGAGCGTCAACGCAACACCCGAATGGAAGCACAAGATCATGCACTCCACGTTCAGGATAGGCTCGAGCATCATCATGGCGTCGGATGGCGTGAACGCAGCACCGCAGGTGTTCTCGGGATTCGCCATCGCGATCGTCGCTGACGACGACGAATCGGGCCAGCGCATGTTCGACGCGTTAAGCGTCGGCGGGAACGTCCGGATGGCCTGGCAACCGACCTTCTGGAGCAGCGGTTTCGGCATGATCTCCGACAAGTTCGGCATTCCTTGGATCGTGAGCGTGATGGACGACCTGGGCGGTTGAGTTCTTGCGGCAGCACTTTATCGATGAAACGGTTGCGCACCTTCGAGGTTCCACTGCCGCTCTATTTCAATCAGCCGCAAGCGCAGCCGGTCCACCTGTTCCGCGAGCCGCTTCGCAAGCCAGTACGGGCCCTGCAACTCCGGTGCGAGGTCGGCGGCAATGCA
>NZ_JBSIPA010000311.1:0-7897 GCF_053574605.1 Caballeronia sp. M23-90
CGTAAAAACGGTCCATCTGAATCCCGATCAGATAGACAACTTCGAACCCATCAAACGCGACCACCGACAGGAGCAAAAAGCCGCCTAAATCTAATCGTTGAGGCGACATCTAGCTTGAAATCTACCGTTACCGTGCACGCCAAGCTCAACCAGTCGATCAATCTTGCGAAAAAGTTCGCTCATCTGATGGGTCGAGTTGCGCAGCGGCACTGCCCACAGCCACTGCTGCAAGCTCGCAACCGATCCATGCGGCTGCGGCAGCAGGCTCCCCCAGTGGTCAAGCGTTGCTTCGCCGAACTCGTGGACGAGGCTTCCGGTCAGCGTCGCTTCGACATCGCGCGCGGCCTGCACAAGCAGGGGCGTGAGCGCGCGGTCCTGCTGGATCAGGATGCGATGTTCATAGAGCCATCGCTTGAGCTCCTGCATCAGATCGGCGCGATTCGGGCGCCCCGCGAGCCGCTCCTTGAGCCAGCGCACGACGTAGCGGCGCTGATGTTCGGCCATCGGTACGAAGCCGAGCGCCTGATAGGCGATCACCTGATGGTCAAAGAGTGTGCGTTCGCGCGTTTCGTAGAGGGTGCGTAGCGTACCGAGGTCTGGGGGCTCGATCCCGAGATGCTTGCCCAGATGGCTCCACAGAATCTGTGGGACATACTGATAAGCATCGAGTGTCGCGCCCGTCATGCGCACGAAGCCGATATGCAACGCGAGCGCGAGCCGGTAAAGGGGACCACGGCGCGCGTTGATTAATGCTCGCTCTTTAGACGAGAACGTAAAGAACGTGGCAAGTTCGAACTCGCTGAGATCGCGCGGCATACGCCGCATGCCCAGATAAGCCAGTCGCCAGTGTTCCATCATCGTCCGCTCCGAAAGCGAAAGAGGGACCGACGAGACTAGCCGGAAAAAATTCGCAAATCAACGGACAACTGTCGGAACCTCCTAGCGCGCGGCTGGCCGCGAAATCCAAACAGCAAATACTTGATTTACATAGATAAAATATTCGGGGCAGACCGCTAACCCTTGTCGCGCTTAGATCACGCTACCGTCGTAATCTGCAAGGAAATTACGCGGACGCCCTGCCATGCAACAATTAACGCGCACAGGTGCGCCGGACCTGTCATCCGGGATCAGTGTGGGCGCGGCATCGGTTTGACTCGCGAGGTCTTGATAGCCGATGCCGCGCCGGTTGTTTCTTCGGCGAACCGCCTTTCTATCACGGCCCAGACTGTTCGCGTGATGCGCCGCTGGGTGCGTCTCCAGTCGCCCTACGGGCTCCCTTCGACGCACCCAGCGTCAAGTCCTCTTCTCGTTGTTACTCTCGTCCCCCAAGGCAAACAGCACCGAACCTCGTCGTGCGCTTACGCTCATGCAACGCCGCCGTCAACCGGGCGCCGCCAGATTTGTGCGGATCCCCAGCACCATCGACACGGGGCTCTGGACGTCCCAAGGGATTCGACCGAGGATGGCTTCGACGTGGCGCCGAACGTGGAACTCGGTCAACGGGAGGTATTTGGTCAACTTGCGTTGATGAGCTATGAAACAGAAGCTGAAGCAGCCGCGCTTTCTAACTTCTAAGACGGCACGCGAGGCCCGCGATCGGCGCAACGCATGAAAACCGGACTGGTTGTGATCGCCGGTGTCATACGCTGAACTCGGCAACTCCTTTGGGTGGCAGGGGCCGGTCAGGTTTTGGTCGGGAGAACGGCCAACGGGAGCGAGGATCTGCCGAATTAACGCTCGCTGCATGGGTTGCATACCCGAGCGACTCTTCGGGGCATCGCCCCACAACACGGACGATGCTAACGGATGGACGAATGACATCGCTCCATTCTTCAGGAGACACTCAATGAACCCTGCTGGCTTTCATACCGCCCGGCATACGGATGACGGGGTGCTTCCGCCTTCGGGGAGTCAGTCGCGCGTTATCCGCGGAACACCGACTAAGGGTCAAAGCACCGATCGACATCAGACCTTTTCGCTCCGCAGATATACAAGCGCCCCGTCTGCGGATCACCTCGCACTTGCACTTTCCCGTCGGGCCATGCCAAGCCCGACGAGCGAGAGTGCGTCTTGCATTGGCCTTCAGCACAGAAGACGGACTCAGATCAACCGGACAGCTTCCTCGCAATGGCAAAGTTCTTCAGTGCCAACTAGCGATGGACTTTCAGGCGCCTCAATATATTTAACCTGCGCCCAAATGCCGTCGCCCATATTCTCCACAACCTCCGCGACGATTCCGCCCTTCAACACCATCTGCTGGCCTGTCTTCAGATCCATAAAATTGATCATGATTGAGCCTGTCCTAGAAAAACATCGTGAGGTTTTTTGCGAGTAGGACAGTCTGCCCTAGATGGATTTCACGGCGTATCAGCAGCCACTTATCACCTTCCCTTCGAAAGACGTCCAGCCGCTTGCCGGTGAAATAGTACTCTTCATATTCGCAACGATTTTGATACGTTATAAACCGGCTGCGCACGGAGACCTCATCCTGGCCCGCGCTGTTCGTGGTGATCGCAGTGAGCTGGACGTTCGTTACGAGCCGGCAAAGCCTCGACAGTGGCTCTTCCGCCCAGTGCACGCCCGTCAAAATTTGCTCGGCACGCTTTGTGAGAGTCCACTTGCCCTCATTAAACCAGCTCATGTCCTTTTCAATACTCGTGCGCTCGCGCTTTGCGTGCTCGCCGTACTTGACGTTGTAGGTCATGGGCATGAAGTACACCAAGTCTTCGCTCAGGGTGTCCAACCAGTCACGAAAGCGCCGCTCGTCGAGCATTTCCGATTCCTCGTAGAGGTGCTCTTCAAGCTCCCGCTTGAGCTCGTAGTATCGCGCATCCTTCTTGAGCGTAGCGACATGCTCGAGCGCAACTTCGGGTTCTTTCACAAGATCAGTCATTTGTCTTCCTTGCAATCATTGTTTGAGGGGCACAGGGCCGCCCTGATGTGCGAAACAGCCAACATCAATCACCGTTCCGGAGATCGTGGCGGCGTCCTCGGAAAGGAGAAAGGCCACAGCATTCGCGAGGTCAAAGCCCGTTGCCGGCCGGCCGGCAGCGGTGCCTGCGGCATTGCGCTTTCTAAACGCCTCTTCGTCGCCTCCAACTCGACCCACGCTCATGCCGGAAATGATTCCGCCTCCACCAGGGATCGCCACGTTCACACGGACGCGATCGATGAAATGGTCGTACGCCATCGCGGTACTGAGAGCCAAGATCGCTCCCTTGCTGCTTGCATAGATCGCCATGTTGGGCTTTCCGTATCCCGCTCCAGACCCGATATTGACGATGGAGCCCCCGCCCTGTGAAACCATATGCGGGATCACGCCTCGGCTCATCAAGTAGGTACCTTTGAGGTTCACGGCGATGACTTTTTCAAAGAGCGGCTCGTCAGTGTCCAAGACCGTCCCTAGCGGGCCGACAGCCGCGTTGTTGACCAGTCCATCTATACGGCCATATTTGCCCATCGTGTGTTTAATCACGTGCTGGACAGCCGCAGCGTCTGAAACATCGGCATCGAGGACGTCAACACGGTCAACCAAACATTCTGCGTCAAGTGCAGCACGTAAGCTTTCGAAACCTCTCGCAGTACTCGAAACTTGCGGCTGTGCGAGCCCGAACGCTACGACCTGGTGCCCGCGCCTCGCAAGCTCGATTGTGATCGACTGTCCCAAACCGAAAGTTCCACCGGTGACGATTGTTACTGGCATGTCGTGTGGCTTCCTTTGGGTCAATCTTTATTGCCGGGCGCGTCGTTCTGGCCGAGCAACGTGCTCCAGTCCGCGCTGTTCATGTAATCACGCCAACGACGATAAAACTGACGCGGATTTTCCTCGCTAATTTTTAAGCTGACGTTCCCTGCGACCGGTCCAGTTCCCGAAGGAAGCGAAGTCCCCAACGATTGCTGATAGTTGTACGGGTAGCGTTTAGCGATCACCCCACGGCTACCCGCCGTTGCGTAGTTCCAATTTTCCATGTCGTCCTGCTCGGTCATCCCCGCCGGACCGGAGTAGCGCATGTAGTAGTGACGCAGGAAGTCTTTAACTTCTTGGGGCGCGCTCTTATCAACCAGGAAGAAGCGCCAGGCCTCGGTCGCCTCCGGCCCGTGCGGGTGCCAGACACAAATCGAGCGCGGTTGCTTTCCGTGAAATGAAGCATTGGGGAAAATCGTGCCGACGAACGGGACCAGCCGTGCTTTATCGCCCAGGAGCCGCTGTCGCTCCTCATGGCAATGCCGAAAATACTCTGCGATGATTGGATCGTTTTTAAACGTATCCACAAACGGCATATTCTCCGGCATGATCGCGCTGTGCACGCCATGGCCAGATGGGAAATTGACCCACAGATGCTGCGCGTGTTCGAGCTCGTTGTCGCGTCGACCTTTAACACCCTGCTCTGCGCTCGGGCCGATACCGATTAAATCGACTGAGCGATGACTGACGTTGTGATAGGTGTCTCCAAGGAAGTTCTCGGCAGCGAACTTCCAATTGCAAGGGATGATCCACTTGTGAACGCCCATCAGCACTTCCGAGCCGCCCTCACTGCCGTCTCGCCCGTCCAAGGCGAGATCGAGATGAGCCTTGGCGTCCCCAAGGAACGTCAGGAAGTCGGGGGCGTCTTTGTCCCACGTTGCCCAGACCGTTCCCTTGTAGGTGTAAAGCTTGGCCACCTCGATCAGAGACCAATCTTCCTTCTGCAAGCACCCGTCATATAGATTCTTGAATTGCGGCACCCCAAAGAGCTTCCCTTCGGTGGTGTAGCTCCAGCTGTGATACGGACAGGTGAACAGCTGCGTATTGCCGTGGTCGTACTGGCAGACCTTCATTCCGCGGTGGCGACACGAATTCAAAAATACGTGGATCTGATTCTTTTTATCCCGAGCGAGAATTACTGACTCCGTGCCCATGCGCGACGTGAAATAGTCACCCGGATTCGGAACTTGACTCTCGTGTCCAACGAACAACCACGCGCGGGTAAATACCTTTTCAAGTTCGTCATCAAAAACTGCCTTGGCCGAAAAGATCTCACGGCTAATCATGCCGTGATCGGTATCAATCATCGTATCGTAGGTCATTGCTATCTCGCTTTATTAATGGGTTTGACGTGTCAGCTTCAGGCAAATCGCTCGCACAACGCGTCGCTCTTACGAAGTCCCGCTTTCGCCATGGCTTCGCGTCCTGCCTCAACCATCGGAGGAGGTCCGCAAAGATAGACTTGAGTCCTGGGGTCGACGGTCATCTGACCGATCAAATCGGTGCCGTAACCGAGATGACATCCGTCTGGTGCGCAAGACTCAGCCGCGTAGCGAACGTCGAGCGCGGGAAACTCCCGTTGGAGCGCCGCAACCTCATCCTTCGCAAATAGGTGTTCGCCCGTGCGGACGCCAATTAGCAAGTGTGTCGGCGCTGCAAGGTACTTACCACTACCGATCGCGCGAAGCATCGCGAGAAAAGGAGCGAGGCCGGTCCCGCCCGCCACAAACAGCCGCGGACGATCGTCAGCACGTAGGAAAAAACTCCCTCGTGGCGCACTAACTTCGATTGGCGTGCCGGCTGCGGGTTCGTCTGAAAGCCATCTCGAAAAAGCTCCCCCCTCAACGATACGGACGTAAAAGACGAGCCGCGACTCACCTGATCCGTTGGCCATTGAATAAGAACGCCATTCATGCTGTCCCTCGGGTTTCAACCGAACATACTGCCCAGGAAGAAAATCGACCGGGGCCTCGACATCGACTTCGAGCCGGACAGTTTCTTCGGCGACGCGCTTGACTGAGTGCACGCGTCCGGCTTGCGCGGGCGCTTCCGCGGCGCTCGCCTCGCTGGAATCGTATGGCAGCTCGAGAATCACCGGTTCGTAAATTCGTGCCACGCAACAGAGCACCGCTCCATCCTCACGCTCGTCATCGGGCAGTACGCTGGGATCGTAATCGTCGAGTTCAAGAGACCCGGACACGCACGAGCCTACGCACGTACCACACTGGCCATTCGAACAGTCGGTGAGCAGCGATAGACCCGCACTCGCTGCGACATCAAGGAGTTTTTCACCTGAAGTCGCTGATAGTTGGTGGGTCACGCCATCGGCGAACAACAACGTGATGGGGATCGTTGTCATGCTTGTCATCCTGTAGCTCAGCTAAAAATTATTGAAGACCGAAACGAATCTCGCCCTGTTTATCCGCTGAGATAAAACCGGGTGCCAAGCGTGTTCGCGTGTCCAGCAGAATCGCTGGTGTTCCCTCCGGCATCGATTTCGGGTCTTGGGCACGCCAGGCAGAACGCTTCAGAAACACGGGCAGCGAAGCCGAAGGCGGGTCTTAGTAAAAGCGAGTACATCTGCGTCTCCTCTCCGGCAGAACAATGTATGTCCGCTGTGTGATACTGTAGTCCATTCTACGAACTCGCCTAAGAATGTCAAGTAGGGGTAAAAACCTAACGGCTGTCCATCAGGCGGATGCGGTAAGATGCTCGGGCCGGTCAGGAAAATTACGTTTAGGGAGTGAACGATGGATGTGGTCGAGAAGGAAAAGGGCGGAGACGGTGGAGTGCGCTCGGTTGAACGCGCATTGGACATCCTGCTTGCGTTCGGAGATAGCGATCGCGATCTAACGGTCGGTGAGCTTTTAAAGCGCGTCGATTTGAGTCGCCCGACGCTCTATCGGCTGCTGTACACACTCGAACAAAACGGTTTTGTAGTTACCGAAGGCGAGCCTCAGCGTTTTCGGTTGGGACCTTCGGTCGGCAGACTAGCGTGGGCGTGGACAGCCAGCTTGAACGTCGCTCAGTTGGCGCAGCCGATATTGAGAAAAATATGGGAAGAGACGGGGGAGACCGTGGCACTGTTTGTGCCCCAGGGGGCCACCCGAATCTGTGTGGCTGAGCTCCCCAGCCTCGAGCCGCTTTCGTTTAAGCGGGGCGTAGGTTACAGCGAAAGAATCGTTCGCGGCGCGAGCGGGCGAGCGCTCCTCGCCTGGATGAACCCGTCGTCGGAAGAACTTGTCCAGTATTGCGAAGGCCTTGATTTTGAGCCGAAAGAACTGCAGAAAAAATTGCAAGCAGCGCGAAAACTGGGATACGCGGTCAGCCGCGATGAATTGATTGCGGGTGCCGTGGCCATCGCGGTGCCGTTCTTCGATCATACCGGCCGTGTGACGGGGTCGATCGGCGTATTTGGTCCAAGCGTGCGACTCGACCAGCGAAAAATTGAAGGAATCGGCGAACGCTTACTTCAGCATTCCGCAAGCTTGTCTACCCAGCTTGGCAGCGCTCCCGGACGGCCAGAGCCAAAAAAGACCGCAGTGTTTAGCAAGGATTGAGACCCGGCAGCCTGCTGGACGGCCGGACTTTAATCGCGCATTCCATGCTTGCGTCCATCTGCCGCCATCTACGTGGCGAACACGGCTCGATAAGTGTTCATGAGAAACGAATTTCAAACTTGGAACCATAGCCACCGAGCAGATTTTCGATCTCGGCGTCGATAGTTTCCTTCGTCCAGGTAACGAAGCGTCGCCAGTGATACTTCGCGTGCTTCCAGAGAGTCTCGATGCGGTTCAGTTCGGGGCTGTAGGGCGGCAGATAGAACAGCACCATGCGATGTTCGAGAAACCAGCGGTCGATGGTTTCCTGATCGATGTTGTGGTGGATCGAGGCGTGTCGAGGACCACCACCGTCGTCAGGCCGGGCGTGCTTTCCCGTGCGATCTGGTCGAGGAACTGCACGACGTCGGGACGTTTGATCGTGGTCTTGCTGGCGTGATGCGTCAGCAGGTTGGCGCCGAAATCCAGTGCCCCCAGGACCGAGCGCCTGCAATGCGGTTGCGGGAAGACGCATCACGCCAGCAAGACCACGATCAAACGTCCCGACGTCGTGCAGTTCCTCGACCAGATCGCACGGGAAAGCACGCCCGGA
>NZ_JBSIPA010000312.1:0-7870 GCF_053574605.1 Caballeronia sp. M23-90
GGAAACTGCCGAAAACCAAAATTCTATCATTTTCGGACGCCCGCTTTAACGCATCTTGATAAGCGTCGGCCGGATTATTGAATTGTGTAACGCTGCTGTCGGCAGTGTCGTTGACGCCGGCATCGCGAGGAGTCGGAATAATCATCGCGACCCGAAGGCGCGTCGTCTTTCTTGCCGAACGAAAAAAAGGACATGGTTGGCTTGTGCGAGAGGCTGGCCGGCCGTCCGTTCAATGACGCTGCGATTTACGGTACGCCATTACACCGGCGACCGTATGGAAACTGCCGAAAACCAAAATTCTATCATTTTCGGACGCCCGCTTTAACGCATCTTGATAAGCGTCGGCCGGATTATTGAATTGTGTAACGCTGCTGTCGGCAGTGTCGTTGACGCCGGCATCGCGTAAAACGCTTTCGAGCGCCGCGCCCGAGGCTGCGCGTGGCAGCGGGAGCGCCGTCACGTTCCAATGGTCGATCTCGCCTTTCAGATGTTCCACAACGCCGGCGATGTCTTTATCGGACATGGCGCCGAACACGGCGTACGTGTATGGGAAGAAGCCCATGTTGCCGAGATTTTGCGCCAGAACGGCCGCTGCGTGCGGGTTATGAGCGACATCGAGGATTACTTGCGGCTTGCCCGGCACGACCTGGAAGCGTCCCGGCAGCTCCACGTTCGCCAGTCCCAGGCGGATATCCTGTGCGGAAACCGGGATCCGGTCGCGCAATGACTCAAGCGCTGCGAGCGCCGCCGACGTATTGATCAGTTGGTTGGCGCCCCGCAATGCGGGGTAAGCCAACGCGGAGCGCCGCTGCGTCCGGCCGATGTAACTCCACTGCTGACGCTCGTTCCCGCCCTGCGCTTCATAGCGGAAATCGCGGCCCACCAGCCACAGGTCCGCGCCGATGGCCTTCGCGTGGTCGATCAGCGACTGCGGCGGCGACGGATCGCCGCAGATCGCAGGCGTATCCGGACGGAAAATCCCGGCTTTCTCGAAGCCGATCTTCTCGCGTGTATCGCCGAGATATTCCGTATGGTCAATGTCGATGCTCGTCACGATCGCACAATCCGGATCGACGATATTCACCGCGTCCAGCCGCCCGCCGAGCCCCACTTCGAGGATCACGGCATCCAGTTCGCGCGATGCAAACAGCCGCATGATGGCAAGCGTCGTGAATTCGAAATACGTCAGCGATACCGGTTCGGCAAAGCTTGTTCGCGCCTTCTCGACGGCTTCGAAGTGTTCGAGCAGTTCCGCATCCGTCGCATCGACGCCATTGAGCCGCGCGCGCTCGTTGAACGCGAGCAGATGCGGCGATGTATGACACCCCACGCGATATCCCGCGCGCAACAAGATGGTCTCGATGATCGCGCACGTCGAACCCTTGCCGTTCGTCCCGCCCACGGTGATCACCGGACACGAGAATTCAAGCCCGAGCGCATCGCGAACCTGGCTGATGCGCGCGAGACCCATATCGATACCGACCGGATGCGCCGATTCCAGATGCGTGAGCCATGCGTCGAGCGAAGGAAAAGTAACCGAAGAAGTCGTCATGAGAGAGTGCTTGAGGGGAAACGCCAAAACGAAAACGCCGCGCGCGACCCGGGGCGGGTTCGCGCGCGGCGCCTGGGCCGTCATCATTTGACACCTTCCGCGCCATTGCTGCCTGGAAGGCGCATAAACAATGCGCTGCTGCCTATGCTTCAGGCGACCGAATCAGCCGGTTGCAGCGTCAGCAATGCGATCAGGCGCGCGATCTCCTCGCGCATTTTCCGGCGGTCGACGATCATGTCGATGGCGCCCTTCTGGATCAGGAACTCTGAACGCTGGAAGCCTTCCGGCAGCTTCTCACGCACGGTTTGCTCGATCACGCGCGGTCCGGCAAAGCCGATCAGCGCCTTCGGTTCCGCGATCACCACGTCGCCGAGGAACGCGAAGCTGGCCGACACACCGCCCATGGTCGGGTCGGTGAGAACGGAAATGAACGGCAGCTTGGCTTCGGCGAGCTTGGTCAGCATGGCCGTGGTTTTCGCCATCTGCATCAGCGAAAGCAAGCTTTCCTGCATCCGCGCGCCGCCCGATGCCGTGAAGCAGATGAACGGCGTGCGCTGTTCAAGCGCGTTGCGGGCGCCGCGAGCAAAACGTTCGCCGACGACCGAGCCCATCGACCCGCCCATGAACGAGAATTCGAAGCATGCGGTCACGACCGGAATGGTGTGGATTGCACCGCCCATGACGACCATGGCGTCGGTTTCGTCCGTATCTTCCATTGCCTCTTTCAGGCGGTCCGGGTACTTGCGGCTGTCCTTGAACTTCAGCGCGTCGACCGGCAGGATTTCCTGGCCGATTTCATAGCGGCCTTCCGGATCGAGCAGGCCGTCGAGCCGTTCACGCGCGCCGATCCGCATATGGTGACTGCACTTCGGGCAAACGTGCAGATTCGCCTCGACGTCGTTGCGGTACAGCACCGCTTCGCACGCCGGGCACTTGATCCACAGTCCTTCCGGAATGCCCTTGCGGCTTTTCGGATCGGTTTGCTTGATCTTCGGCGGTAACAGTTTGTCGAGCCAGCTCATCGTTTTTCCTTCATGTTTCGCGTATTTCACGGCCTGTTTGAATCTTTTTGGCCGCGATCACGGGTTATTTTGCAGAATCGAGCGCCGCACGAATTTCAGCGATAAAACTCGTCAGCTTCTCAGCCGCCGTGTCCGGCGACGCTTCTTCGAGCAATTGCACGAGACGGCTGCCGATCACGACCGCATCCGATACATCCGCCACCAGCCGGGCTGAAGCGGCATCGCGAATGCCAAAACCGACACCCACCGGCAACGCCACATGCGCCTTGATGGCCGGGATTTTACTCGCGATACTCGCCACGTCCAGATTTGCCGAACCGGTCACGCCTTTTAACGACACGTAATAGACATAGCCGCTGGCAACTTTGCCCACGGCAGCGATGCGTTCATCGGTTGATGTAGGCGCCAGCAGGAAGATCGGATCGATGCCGGCGGCGAGCATCGCCTGGCTGAATTCCACCGATTCTTCCGGCGGGTAATCGACGACCAGCACACCATCCACACCGGCATCCTGCGCCGCCTTGGCAAAGGCTTCGATGCCCATGCGCTCGATCGGATTGGCATAGCCCATCAGGACGACCGGCGTTTTGACGTTGGTTTCGCGGAAGCGTTTTACATCGGCGAGAACGTGCTTGAGCGACATGCCGCGCGCCAACGCACGTTCCGAAGAACGCTGGATCACGGGACCGTCGGCCATGGGATCGGAAAACGGCACGCCCAGTTCGATGACGTCCGCGCCGCCCTTGGCGAGCGCGTGCATGAATTCGACGGTCTGCTCGGGATTCGGATCGCCGGCCGTGATGAACGGGATCAGGCCTTTTTTGCCCTGCTCGGCGAGTGCCGCAAATGTGCTCTTGATACGGGACATGATTATCTCTTCTGCGCTTATCGGCGCGTTTGGCGTTTTTCAGCAGCGACTTTGGCGAAGTTCACGCTTGATCAACGGAAGCATTTTCAACGACAGCTACCGGCTCCTCAACCGGCACGACCGCTGGCGGCGTCTGCGCAACTCGCGCTTGGGCAATTGCGTGATAGTCGGCGTTGATTTCATACCCGACAAACTCGCGCCCATGCCGCGCACACGCAACGGCAGTGGTGCCGCTGCCCATGAACGGATCCAGCACGCGGCCGCCGCGCGGACAGCTTGCGAGGACCATCCGTTCGATGATCTCCAGCGGTTTCTGCGTCGGATGATCGACTCGCTCAGCGTGCTGCCGGTGCAACCGCGAAACGGACCAGACGTCCTTCGGGTTGTATCCCAGCTCCAGCCACTTGCTGCCTTCGAACAATTTGCGCGAACGCGCCTTCTTCGTCACTGCATCATAAGGAATGCGGATGGGATCGAGATCGAAGAAGTAATCCTTCGATACCGCGAAATAACCGATGTTGTCATGCACCGACGTAAATCTGCGCACCGTTCCGCCCATGCTCGGTACGCGCCGGTCCCACACGATCTCGTTGACCATTGTGAGGCGGCGCTTGAGGAACACGAAGATCTCGGGCGCATATTGCCATGTGCAAAAAATATAAAGCGAACCGCTTGGCTTGAGCTTCGGGATTGCAAGCTCGAGCCAGCCGTAAGTCCAGTCGAGGAAGGCTTCGCCCGAACGCATGTCCGAGTCGTTGCCGTAGTCCTTTCCCAGACCGTACGGCGGATCGGCCACGATCAAGTCGATAGAGCCGTCCGGCAGATTCGCTGCATCGGCCAGGAAATCGCGGTGATGCAAGTGGATTCCGCGCTCGGCGAGGTCCGTTCCTGCATTGACGATTTCATCGCGCATGGGTTGTGGGCTCAGAACGTGATGCCGGTGCGCTCGGCGACCGTATGCATGTCCTTGTCGCCGCGACCAGACAGATTGACGAGCAACAGCTTGTCTTTCGGCAGCGTGGGCGCGAGCTTCGCGGCGTATGCGAGCGCGTGGCTCGACTCGAGCGCGGGAATGATCCCTTCGATCCGGCAGCAATCGTGAAAACCCTTCAGCGCTTCTTCGTCGGTGATGCCCACATATTCGGCACGCCCTGCATCCTTCAACCACGCGTGTTCCGGGCCGACGCCGGGATAATCCAGCCCCGCCGATACCGAATGCGTCTCGATGATCTGGCCGTTATCGTCTTGCAGAAGATACGTGCGGTTGCCGTGAAGAACGCCCGGGCTTCCGCCCATCAGGGACGCGGCGTGACGGCCCGTATCCATGCCGTCGCCGGCGGCCTCGACGCCAATCAGCCGCACGTCCTTGTTATCGATGTACGGATAGAAGATCCCCATTGCGTTCGAACCGCCGCCTACACACGCGATCACCGCATCGGGCTGGCGGCCGGTCATCTCGGGCATCTGCACCTTGCATTCGTCGCCTATGACACGCTGGAAGTCGCGGACCATCATGGGATAAGGATGCGGACCCGCGACCGTTCCGATGATATAGAACGTGTTCTCGACGTTCGTGACCCAGTCGCGCATGGCTTCGTTCAACGCATCCTTCAGCGTCTTCGAACCCGATTCGACCGGCACGACCGTCGCGCCAAGCAGCTTCATGCGGTAAACATTTGCCGCCTGACGCCGCACGTCTTCCGAGCCCATGTAGACCACGCATTCCATGCCAAAACGCGCCGCAATGGTCGCAGTCGCCACGCCGTGCTGTCCTGCGCCTGTTTCCGCGATCACGCGCGGCTTGCCCATCTTGCGCGCGAGCAGCGCCTGTCCGATGACGTTATTAACCTTGTGCGCGCCGGTATGGTTCAGGTCTTCGCGCTTGAGATAGATCTGCGCGCCGCCGAGCATCTCGCTCCAGCGTTTGGCGTGATAGATCGGTGAAGGCCGGCCGACGTAATGCTTCAGTTCGTACTCATACTCGGCGATAAAAGCCGGATCCTTGCTGCTTTCTTCGTAAGCGTCGCGGAGTTCGTCGAGCGCGTGAACAAGCGTTTCGGAGACGAACGTGCCGCCATAAGGGCCGAAATGGCCGCGATTGTCAGGTAAGTTGTACATGTGTGTCACTCTCTCGGTACGTGGCAGCATTGCGCTTGCCCACGTTGATCATCCTGCATCCGCTTCGCGCACCGCGCGAACGAACGCCGCCATTCGGGCGTGGTCTTTCACGCCCTTGACCCCCGCTACTTCGATGCCGCTGGAGACATCGACCGCATAGGGCCGGACGAGCCGGATGGCCTCATGGACGTTTTGCGCGTTCAACCCACCACTCAAAACGGCCCGATGCCCGAGATCTGTTGGGATAAGTGACCAATCGAATACCTTTCCACCGCCACCGTAGCCATCGACATAAGCGTCGAGGAGCAAACCGTTGGCTGCTAGATAATTAAGAGATGATTCTACCAAATCATGCGCGGTGGCATCGGGCCCTACCCGAACGGCGCGCCACCACGGCAAACCGGCAACTTCAGCGAGCGCGGCGCATTGCGCAGGCGTTTCGTCGCCGTGGAACTGCAGAAGCGACAATCTGACATTCGATGTCACCTCGCGAACCCATTCCGGCGTCGCGTTGACGAACAAACCCACGGCCGATACCAGCGGGGGCACGCGTTCGGCCAGATCGATCGCGTGGCCCACGCTCACCGAACGCGGGCTGGGCGGATAAAACACGAAACCGACGGCATCCGCGCCGAGATCGACGGCGACATCGACATCTTCCGTCTTCGACAAACCGCACAACTTGATGCGCGTTCTATGCAGATCGTTATGGCCCACGTTAGTTTGCACGTTCAATTCCTTGCCAGACCGCGCTCCAAGGGTAGCTTCCCAGGCGCGGCGCGGGTACCGCGAAGTTCTCAGGATAGCCGACCTCGGCCAGATACAGGCCGTCGGGCATGAAAGTCGGCGCGGCGCGCTTGCGATCGCGCGCTTCGAGCAACTCCCGCAGCCACGACGGCGGATGTTTGCCGCGGCCGATCGCAACGAAACATCCCATCAGGTTACGCACCATGTGATGCAGGAACGCGTTCGCGCGAAAGCGAAAATGGATGAAGTCGCCCTGTTCGATGATATCGATCTGACGCAGGTATTTCACCGGCGTCTTCGCCTGGCACTCGGACGACCGGAACGCCGTGAAATCATGCTTGCCGATGATCAGCGCCGCCGCTTCGCGCATGGCGTTGGCATCGAGCGCAGCGTAGCACCAGCCGGCGCGGCCGGGGATCATCGGCGAGCGCACGGGGTGGACGTACAGCGCGTAGTAGTAAGTGCGCTCGAAGGCGCCGAAACGCGCGTGGAAATCATCGGGCATCGGCCGCGCCCACTGTACCGCGACGCTTTGCGGCAGGAACGCGTTCGTGCCGCGAACCCAGGCGAAGTCGGTGCGTTCGAGTTCGGTGTCGAAATGGACGACCTGGCCGAGCGCATGCACACCCGTGTCGGTTCTTCCCGCGACGACGGTTTGCACGCGCGTTTGCGTGAACTTGCCGAGAGCGCGTTCAAGCACATCCTGCACGGTCTTGACGTCCGATTGTGTCTGCCAGCCGCTGAACGCCGAACCGTCGTACTGGATACCAAGTGCAATGCGTTTCAAAGCCATGTCAGGAGAGCGGCGCGAGCGTGGACAACAACGTGGCGGCGGGCTGGCGCGTGGCTGCATCGTTCGAATCGATGACTTCTTGCAAAAGCGTGCGCGCGCCCGACAAGTCGCCGAGTTCGATGTATTCGACGGCAAGTTCGAGCTTGTTGCGCGCGATGGTCGCAATCTGTTCCGGCGTGAACGCCGGCAGCGGCTCGGTCTGGCTCGACGGCGAGTTGTAGTCGAAGTCGAGGGTCAACGGGCCGAAGCGCGATGCGCCGAGTCCCGCCACCGACGCCGCGCCTGCCGTTCCCGTTTCGATGTGCTCGGCAGCCGATGCCGCGGGCAAATCGGACGACGCATCCGGATGACGATGCTGCTCCTTTTGCTGATCGAAGACAGCCGGGTCCGCGATGGGTTGCGGGGTGATCGACGCCGGTGCGATTTCTTGTGTTTCGGCTTCCGCGTTCCTGGAAGCCGGTGGCGGTTCGGGGCTTTCAAGGGGCGCTTCCTGACGCGGCGGCAAGCCGAAATCGAGCGCGCTCAAGGCTTCGATCGCTTCCTGGGGGAATTTGGGCTGCGGCAGACGCGACGCGGGGGAGGACGGTTCTTCGTCGTAGGAGTCGTCGTGCGGGGTGGTTGCGTGATCGGCCGGTGGCGTTGCGTGTGATGCGGCTTCTCGGGCTGCGGCTTCTCGGGCTGCGGCTTCTCGGGCTTCGGCTTCTCGGGCTTCGGCTTCTCGGGCTTCGGCTTCTCGGGCTTCGGCTTCGCGGGCTGCGGCTTCGTGGGCT
>NZ_JBSIPA010000313.1:0-7867 GCF_053574605.1 Caballeronia sp. M23-90
TGCGCCTCGCGCACGCGCGCCGCAGCCAACGCGAGCGATGGGTTGCCGGCCTGCGCACGTTCAATCCACGCATCGAGCTGGGGATCGTTGTACGAGCGCCACCATGCGGAGGCGGGTCAACCTGCGTCGGCGTTTGTCGCGCGCAGGGTCGCGCCCGCATCGAGCGTTGACGGGGCCTTCAGGGAATCCTCGGGACCGACGTTTTTAGTGCTCGCGCAGCCTGCAATTGTTAAAATAAATGTAAGAACCATCGGAACGACGGCTGTTTTTAGCATCCGGTCTAGCAAAATTATTTCTCAAATCTGATTGAGACGCGTGTGCCGAATTGTATTTTTGCCCTGATTATGAAAAAACCGGCAAAAATGTAAAGCATCCATACGCGATCCGATCTAATCGATTTTGCCGAAAGCGCAACAATGGCGCATAACTTGAAAGAGATTCAGGGCTAAATGGATACCCTCCAGAACATGCGGGTGTTTTCGCGAGTCGTGGAAGCGGGCAGTTTCACTGCGGCAGCACATCAGTTGAATACAACGACGGCCTACGCTTCGCGCGCAGTATCCGATCTTGAAGCGCATCTGCGTACCCGTTTGCTCAATCGCACGACGCGCCGTATAGCACTCACCGAGGCGGGCGAGCGCTATCTGCAGCGCTGCGAGCAGATCCTCGCCTATGTGGATCAGGCAGAGGCCGAAGCGGGAGACGCCCACGCCAGGCCTGCCGGCAAGCTGAAAATGCATGCCATGGCGGGTATTGGCCAGCATTACATCGTGCCGATGATTTCGCGTTATCAAAGGCTGCATCCATCGGTGCAGATAGACTTGACGCTCGCCTCGCGCATTCCGGACCTGCTAGATGAAGGTTTCGATGTATCGATAGTGCTTGGCAGCGAATTGCCCGATTCGGGTCTGGTCTCGCAACGTCTCGGCAGCGTTTTCACGATTGCGTGCGCTTCGCCCGCGTATATAGAAGCGCATGGCGTGCCGCATTCGGTTGCGGATCTGAACGAGCACACGTGTCTGCAACTCGTGACGCCGGCTTTTCCGCCAACTCGATGGACTTTCGACGGCCCCAACGGACCGGAAAGCGTCAATCTCGGCCCGACACCATTCACGGTGAATGTGGCAGAAGCCATGGCGGTGGCCATCAGCGAAGGCATGGGCGTTGGTGTGCTGCCCACATCGTCCGCGTTGCCTGCGTTGCGAGCCGGAACAATCGTGCGGGTGCTGCCGGAACACACCATGCAATTGTTCAATGTATTCGCGCTTTATCCGTCGCGGCAGTATCTGGACGCGAAAATCCGCACCTGGGTGGATTTCTTGCGCAGTGAGTTGCCTGGCGCACTCGCCGCCGATGAAAAATTGCTGCAAGAATTTGTGGCGGCGTAAGCTTATGAGCAGGAGAATGGGAGTTGGCGAATGCGGATCTTTTGGCTTTACCGCGGCGCAACACTTGCTTACTTCTATTTCAGCCTCATGTTGGTAGCTTAAGGGCTGGACAAGCTGCTTCTGGCTTCATGGATTCACTTTTACCGATTTTCGACTTAGTCCGAGGAAGGTTATGAATACGCCGCTGATGTTCGCTATCTATGCACTGCTTGGTTTGATCGCCGTGCCCGCAACTCGTGAACTGCTGCGTACCGCCCGCGAAAACGCAAAGCGCGCGCGCCTCATCCCGATTCGTATCGACGAACGCAAGAACCGCCAGTCGCGCGACCGGTAACTTCGGAAGGCCGAATCTTCGGTCTTTGGGTGTTAGCAACAGCGCGATAACGAGACGTTCTTTATCAAGAAACGCCGGGTTCGCAGCGAGCCGGGATACCTGCGCTCCGGGTACGTGGGAACCGGTATTCGTTACCGTTGTTTTCTCGCTCACGGTTTCAGGCAAACGACTTTCCAGGACGCCACTCGGCGTCCGTCGATCAAATCTCGATTACCTTGTCCCACTCAAATGACGGATTCTCTGGCAAGCACGTGCGCCGGTCCCGGTAGCCACGCGGATTGCAGACAACCCTTGTTCCTTCCACGAAGTAGTCGAACGCCGTATGCGTGTGGCCATGCACCCACAGTGCAACGGGCTCGCGCACGAGCGATGGCAAGTCGCTGATAAACGAAGCCGATACCCGGTCCGTCGCATATTTCTCCGCAAGACTGTCCCTGAGCGGCGCGTGATGCGTGACAACGATCGTCTTGCCATCGAAAGGCTTGGCGAGCTCCTCTTGCAGCCATGCACGCGCTTGCTGGTGCAGCGCCAGAGAATCACTGGCGGTAAAGGAGCGCGGTTCGTCCTCGGGTTCAGGCCACGCAACCTGGATCACGCCCCTGAAGTCGACCATCACACGCTCGGCTTCCTGCATCGAGATACGCAACGCCTCATCGCTCGACCCATACAATGCGAAGTCGGTCCACAGCGTGGTGCCGAGCACGCGCCACTTTCCGTACCGGTCGATCAGCGCGCTGTTGTTCAGGAAATGCACATTCGGCAAACTGTTCGAAGCATCTTTCATCGCCGTTTCGAGCGCACCGAACTCGCCGTCGTAATACTCGTGATTGCCCGGGACATAAATCACGGGTACGTCGGGACCGAAGTTTTCGGCGGCCCAGCGCAGGCCTTCCGCGTGATTGTGAATATCGCCGGCAAGCACGACGAGATCAGACTCGGCATAGGGAATGGCGAGCGGTTCGTCATGTTCGAGGTGCAGGTCAGACAGAACGCGAATCTTCACGGCGATATTCTCCTTGGTCTCTTCACGATGCGCGCACGTCCGGCAACACCTTGGCCGGATTCATCAAATTCTCGGGGTCGAGTGCGGTCTTGATTGCACGCATCAAGCGTATTTCTACCGGGGACTTGTAGTGCATTGCCTCGGCTACCTTCAATTGACCCAGACCGTGTTCGGCGCTGATGCTGCCGTGATAGGCATTCACTTGTTCATAGACGAGCGCATTCACACTCGCCTGATGTTCGGCGAGAAAGACTTTCGGGTCGACGCCTGCCGGCGCCTGCACGTTGTAATGAAGATTGCCGTCGCCAAGATGCCCGAACGTCACCATGCGCACGCCAGGAATGGCTCGGGCAATAAGGGCGTCGGTTTGCGCGATAAAATTTCCGATGCTCGAAATCGGCACTGAGATATCGTGCTTGATATTGAGTCCTTCCTGGGCCTGCGCGAGCGGAATGTGCTCGCGCAGATTCCAGAAAGCCCTGGTCTGAGACAGATTTTCCGCGACCACCGCGTCTTGAACCAGGCCTTGCTCCATCGCGTGCTCCATCAGCCGTTCGAACAAAGCGCGGCCGTGTGCTTCGCTTTCGTTATCCGATAGTTCGAGCAGCACGGTCTGACCGTGTTTTTCGGAGAACGGATAACGCATTTGCGGAAAATGCGTGGTCACCAGATGCAGCGCGAAGTCCGACATCAATTCGAAGCCGGTCAATAACGGACCCGCATAACGCTGTGCAGTGGCGAGGAAATCGAGTGCGGCATGAGGCGACTCGAGGGCCGCCAGCGCCGTCACGCGAGCGACGGGCGCCGGATGCAATTTCATCACCGCAGCCGTAACGATGCCGAGCGTCCCTTCCGCGCCAATATAAAGATCGCGCAAGTCGTAACCGGTGTTGTCCTTGCGCAGCCCGCGCAAGCCGTTCCAGACGTCGCCTTGTGGCGTGACCACTTCCAGTCCGAGGCATAACTCGCGCGTGTTTCCATAGCGCAGCACGCCGGTGCCGCCTGCGTTCGTTGAAAGATTTCCGCCGATCGTGCAACTGCCTTCGGCCGCCAGGCTGAGCGCAAAAAGACGCTGTTCCTGTTCGGCGCGCGCCTGAATGTCGGCGAGGATTACACCGGCCTCCACGGTAATGGTGTTGTTGATCGAGTCGATGCTGCGAATACGGTTCATCCTGCGCAAGCTGATGACGACCTGCGTGCCGCTGGCGTCGGGCGTCGCTCCACCGGAATGGCCCGTATTGCCCCCTTGCGGCACGATCGGAAGACGATGTTCGCGCGCAAGCCGCACGACCCTTGCCACTTGTTCTGTGTCGCCCGGAAGAAGCACGGCACATGTTTCACCGCGGTAGCGCTTGCGCCAGTCGGTGAGATACGGCGCGGTGTCGTGCGAATCGGTGAGGACATTCGCGGCGCCGATCGCCTCGATGCAGGCTTCCACGAAGTACTTTGAACGGTCGTTGGTTGTGGTCATGAGTGTCAGTTGATTCAATAGCGTTGGCTTGCGCGGCAGGCGTTGATGCAGTATTGCCCGAACGTGGCCCTGGCGAAACCTGGCCGAATGGCATAGGGCTCCGTTACACCGGCGGATCCATGCTACAAACCATTCTGGTCGGCGGCAGCTCCGGTTCCCTGGCGCTTCGCCGCGCGGGCAGCGCGCTTGAACGGCGCGACATAAGCAAGCGCGCAGACGAAGTACACGAGCGCAAGCACGGCTTCAATCCAGCCGAGGCGCGCCGACAACCCGCCGTCTGTCATGCCGCGGACAATGCCTTCGGCGAAGTAGAGCAGGACGAGCATCGACGCCCACTGCAGCGTGTACAGATTGCGCCTGAATGTGCCTCGAAGCGCGAACGCGAGCGGGATCGCCTTGAGTGCGAGCGCCGAGCCGCCGGGGCGCAATGGCGCAAGCCACAGCTCCCACGCGAGCGACAACGCAATCAGCGCGATCAGGCTGAAAAACGCGATGCGCGCGGAAGCCCCGTTGGCAGGCGTGGCACTCATCAGGCGTTGCGCAGAAGTTTGAGCGCGGTTTGAGCGAGACGCGCCCCGAGCGCGATGGCGAGCGCCTTCTCATCGGCGGAAATGCCGATGTCAGCCGTTTCTGCGCGCGCGAAATGGGACGCGCCGTAGGGCGTGCCGCCGGTTTGCGTGGTGGTCAGCTTTGGCTCGGTGTACGGAATGCCCACGATCAGCATGCCGTGGTGAAGCAAGGGCAGCATCATGGAAAGCAGGGTGCTTTCCTGACCGCCGTGCAGGCTGCCGGTGGACGTAAAAACGCTCGCGGGTTTGCCGGCGAGCGCGCCGGAAAGCCATTGCGGCGAGGTGCCATCGAGGAAATATTTGAGCGGCGCAGCCATGTTGCCGAAGCGCGTCGGCGAGCCGAGCGCAAGTCCCGCGCATTCTTCCAGGTCGCGTACTTCGGCGTAGGGCGGACCGTCGGAGGGAATGTCCGGCTGCGTTGCTTCGCAAACGGTCGAGACGGAGGGCACGGTGCGCACGCGCGCCTGCATGCCGGGCACGCTGTCGACGCCCTGCGCAATCGCTTGGGCAAGTTCGCGGGTGGCGCCGTTGCGGCTGTAATAAAGCACGAGAATGTCGTTCATGGGCCTTTTCGGTGAACGGGTATTATAAGGACCGGGTGTGCGAAGTGCTTTTGGTGGTCGTCCGCCACTATTTGTACCGAATCGCAAACTCGTTGTAACGATTGAGGAGAGAGTTTCTTGTTGAAGTTTCCCATCGATCTCGACACGACGAAACGGCTCGCCGGATTCGTCGCGCGTCGAACGGGTGAGGATCGCGTCGCGCAGGTGGCAGGCAGCCTGACGTTTACCACCGTGCTGTCGCTCGTGCCGCTCGCCACCGTCGCGTTCGCGTTGTTCACGGCGTTTCCGATCTTCGCCTCGTTTCAGATGTCGTTGCAGGATTTTCTTGCATCGCATCTCATGCCGTCGCAGATCAACAGCCAGATCTTCAAGTACCTGAACCAGTTTGCATCGAAGGCGAAAGGGCTGACCACGGTCGGCATGATCATCTTGTTCGTCACGTCGGTGATGACCATGATGACAGTCGAGTCGGCGTTCAACGTGATCTGGCGCGTGCGCAAATCGCGGCCGCTGGCGCAACGCATCCTGGTTTATTGGGCAATCATCACGCTCGGGCCGATCCTGTTCGGCGTGAGTTTGTCCATGTCGTCCTATTTGTTTGCTCAGTCCATCGCGTTCGCCGGGTCGCATAATCTTTTGCCGCCGGGGATCGAATGGGCGCTCACGAGTGCAACCCTGCCATTTACGGTTGTGGCGTTCGCGATGCTTTACGTCTTTCTGCCGAACTGCAAGGTGGCATGGCGCGATGCACTGGTCGGCGGCCTGATCGCGGCGATTGCGTTCGAATTGACCAAGCGCGGTTTCGGTTACTACGTGCGCCGCATTCCCACTTATACGGCCGTCTACGGCGCGTTTGCGGCGTTGCCGGTGTTCCTGTTATGGGTCTATCTCTGCTGGATGATCACGTTGATTGGAGCGATGGTCACGTCGGCGTTGCCGGCTATTCGCACTGGCCAGTTTCATCGAGCGGACTTCCCGGGCAGCGATTTGCTGGATGCCCTCGAGTTGCTCGCGCGGCTCGCCGAAGCGCGCGATGCCGGCAAGCCCGGCTATACGGGGCTTGAGCTCGCAAGCATGCTGCGCTGTGACATGGATACCACCATGCGGCTTGTGCGCAAGCTCGATGACCTGGAATGGGTTGCGCGGCTCGAGAACCTGCGCGTGCCGCGTTATGTGCTGATCGCCAGTCCGCAGCAGATCACGGTGTCGAGTCTCTTCGATTTGTTCGTGATCGACCGCGAAGAACTGGACTATCAGTTGCGCCTCGATTCATCGCATATCGACGATGCAACCCTGATGAACGCGCTGAGCAACGACAAGATGGATGTCACGCTTGCCACGCTGCTTGCTGCGCGCACTGCTTCCCGGGAAGCTCGTGCGCATGAATCTGAAAACGCAGCGTCAATGCCGCGTCAGACCGCTTGACCGGCGCCTAAAGCGAAATCCTGCCAATACAGATGTCCTTGAACATCACCCAATCGCCCATCAGGCTATAAAGCGGATGGCGAAAGGTGGCAGGGCGGTTCTTCTCGAAGAAGAAATGGCCAACCCAGGCAAAGCCGTAGCCGCAAATGACCGCGGCCGGAAGCCAGAGCCAGTCATCCGTTGCGATGGCCATGGCCAGGCAACCAATCACCCCCAACGAACCAATGAAATGAAGCCGCCGCGACACCACGTTGCGGTGCTCTTCGAGATAGTACGGATAGAACTCCGCGAAGCTCGCAAAGTGATCCGAATGAGCGGTCTGGGCCATGACAATCTCCGTGTCGGGCGATGCCTGCAAAGCAGGCGAGCAAGATTCATTCTCCGGCTAACACGGCAATGGCGCAACCGGGAACGCGCGCCGTCGCGGGAATTTTCAGCACCCCACCCATTCGGCTGATAGCGCATTTCGGACGCGCTCGTTAAGCTTGGTTCATGCTGTTTTTCTTTGCAAAACCGAAGAGCGCAGCAAGGGTCGCATCAGGTTGTTCGCTCATGAGCGCGTGGCCTGCGTCCAATAAAACGGTGTCCACCGGAACGCCCGCGTGTTTCATTGCATCGACAAGTGCGCGGCTCACGCGGGGCGGTGTCATCGCGTCGCGCTTGCCCGTCACTATCTGCACCGGACACTGCAACGCTGCGGCGCGTTCAAGGCCATCCGCGTAAGCATTGCAGGCGCTGAAGTCAGTGTGAAAGAGTTGCGGCTCGCCGCGAACGGCCATGCGTTCCATCAGGCGCTGGTTCGATCCGTGCAGCCAGAAGCCCGGGCCCGGGCTCGAAGGTTTCGCGGCGATCGAGGAATGCGACCACTGGTTCACCATGTCAATGGCGTCAGGTTCGCGGTCACGGGCGGCATTGAGGAGGGCGTCGGACACGGTCATCGGAAATGCGGTGGCGAGCAGCGAAAGGCAGGTCACGCGCGATGGATGGCGCGCTGCGGTATCGAGGGCAATCAATGAGCCCATGCTGTGGCCGATCAGCATGGCGCGGCTTACCATCGCGGCGTCCAGCAGCGCGATGACCCAGTCGGCCAGCGCGGCGATGCTCGGCTTCGCCA
>NZ_JBSIPA010000314.1:0-7851 GCF_053574605.1 Caballeronia sp. M23-90
TTGAGGAACAGGTCGCGCCCATTTTATTCCTTGCATCGGACGAGGCCGGTTATATCACCGGCACGGTGTTGCCGGTCGCAGGCGGCGACACGGGCTGATCATCGCAACTATGTGGCAATCATTTTTATCGAGCTTCTCAGGTTCACGGGCACGCAACGGGACTTTCAGATGCATTCCCTTCAAACCTTCAGCCTTTGTGCCAAACCCAGCGCCGCATCGCGCCCGGCTGCTCGCGACTTCGAGTCAACCTCGGAGCCGTATAAAGTCTTCTCTACGACGATGTCGTGGTGCTCCGTTATCCCCACCATCTCGTACCACGTGGACATATAGGCGCCCTGATGTTCAGCGAATGCGCCCAGCTCGGCGCCGCGCGCTGAGATCGTTACGCCTTTGACGCCAGTCAAAAGCCCCTGTAATCCACGCTCGTCAAAAGTGAACAGAAGGTCTTTCTGGCTCACCACGTCTATCAGGTGTTTCAGCCTGTACGGGATTCCGAAGTTCCACATAGGAACGCTGAACACGATCAACTGCGCGTTACGAAATCGGTCTGCCAATGCGGTTATCGCTTCCCATACCTCGACCTCCTGGCTTGTCCGCTCCCGGCCTTCCAACGCGGCATATTTAGCGCCCAAAGCATAGCCGTCGAATTCGGGAAGTTCAGTGCTCCACACGTCGAGGGTATCGACTGTACCGTTGCTATTTGCCGCGAGCCATGCGGTGATGAATGAATCCGCGACTTCGCGCGAAGCAGAACGCAACTCCCTTGGCGACCCTATCACGTGTAAGAGGCGGGGTGCGTGGTTAGCAGATGTTTGCGTTCGATCGGACTGGTCGGTCATAGGTTGTTCCGTATGTAAAGGTGTGAGGGTTAACTCAAGAACCGTCTAGATGATGACTCAGGGCTCCTGAGCGACCTGAACCGGCATCACACTGGTACTTTTCATCAACCCGCGCGCGCAGGAGTTGCATCGCCCTGATCGAGCATTGAGCCAAGTCACTTGAGAAGATGCTAGTCCTCGATACGGACGCCGCGCCAAAATGCGACGTGTCCGGCGATCTCGCGTGCGGCGTCGAGAGGGGTTGCGTAGTACCACGCCGCGTCCGCATTCGTCTGGCCGTCTACGACTACGTCGTAATAATGTGCTTCGCCCTTCCATCCGCACGTCGAGACCTTCTCGCTCGGCTTCAGATAATCCAGTTTCAGCGCGTGGGGTGGGAAGTACAAATTGCCTTCCACCATCTTGATCTCGTCATCGGCGGCCGATGCGATCACCGTTCCGTTCCAGGTTGCGCGTTTCATGAGCTTTTCTCGATGGTTCAGGTTAATGGGTTTCGATGTCGAACACGAGTAAGGGACGGCGGCTGCCACCCGATCAGTCTTTCAAGGGTTACGCGCCAAAGGTTCCTGCTATCAACGAAAGCGCGCCCACGGTAGTCAGTGTAATCCGCATTCGCACGTACCATTGCGGAAGGTCGCCAAGCTGGCGGAAACGAAAATCTGCAATCAGGCAGGATACAAGTACTGCCGCCATCGCGAGGCAAGACAGTTGATCGTTGACGCTAAGGACGACCCAGGCGGCGATCGAGGGAACAACGCTCCATAAAATGCCAGCCGCGCGCTTGCCATTTGTTGCGAGCCATATGCCCCAGTGCACGGCGCCCACGAACGACACGATGCATGCGCCATAGCCCAACAGCGCATGCCTCATTACGTCTTGATGGTTGGCGAGCATGTGCACAAGCAGTGCTAGCCCGATAAATGGGATCGCGCCGCCGTAGCCGAGCAGTTTGGGAAGCGGCGTGTTCGCTTCGAGCGTAGTCATGACAGCTTTACCTCAGGTTGAAACGCGCCCACCTTTGAACTGTTCTGGTCCTCGTGCGTGCATTCGGTGCGGGCGACTGATTTTTTACGTGGGTAGGGCGTGCAACTTGCCCCGCAGTGCTTCACTCTTCCGGCAATGCATATCGATTTCGCGCGTCCGAAAGAATGCCTGTGACAGTATCCATGCTCTTGCTGTCGCCACTCAGCAGATCCATGAAATGCCAATTATGTCCATCCGGTGTACCCGGCGATAGACGAACCGGAACTCCAACCCGATAGGAAGAGCCCAACCCGGCCTTTTCGAGGTCTTGGTTGATCGCTTGCTGGATTTCACTTGCCGATAAAATTTGCTTGTTCAAAATTGATTCCCACGAAGAAAGTTTGGCTGTACGCGATGCGCTGCACCCTTGCGCGAACCAGATGGATATCCAATCAGAAGGGCCTGGCGAATGAAACGCATGATGCAATGGCTGCACTGCTCCAAGGGCAATTAATGTGCCGCATCTTTTCGCGCTTATCGGGGTTCGGTGAGTCTGCCAAATCAATGCTGCGATGTCCTTATTATCTGTGGAATGGTCCCAATACAGGGCTGGACGATAGCTGAACACGTCACCGTCGCCGGTGGAATTTGCAGCGAACAGACGCCGATCTGTTTATCGATTGCGCGCCTCAATGAACTTGAGTATGTGCCTGGGACGTTGGCGCCCTGGCTGTTTGCGTCCCTGACCTTATCCCTGCGTGACGTACACCTCGAAATACACCGAGCTGTCGTCGCCGCTCCACAAGTCCAGCTCCACTCGTTCGACAATGTATCGTCCGCTGCCTCCATTCACCCCCAATACCACGATCGTGCCAGTGTCCAGGTGCGGTATGGGGACCCGCTTTGTAACCTGGGCGAGAGGCGTCGAAGGGTCTGTGTTGCCGACCTCATGAAATTCGTAGAAATAATCGGCGCGCATTGCATCCGCCGGCGTAAAAACATCGTCCATAGTCACTCCCGTAAGCAGATAAGCGATTCATTGAGCTTTAGCCCACCGACTCCGTGAACACGCGCAGATAATTCGCACCCAGTATCTGGGTCACATCGTTTTGCGTGAAGCCCGCAGACAACAGGGCGCTCGCAAGCGATGGCAACTGCTCGTAGCTGCGAAATACCGGCGGCGATATGAATCCCAGCATATCCGAGCCGAGCCCCACATGTTCGACTCCGACGACATCGGCCATGCGCTTGACGCCTTCGGCCATCGCGTGGATATCGCTGAACGTGCCGGAGCTTGGCCAAACGCCGATCACACCGCCCGTGTCGGCAATCGCGCGCGCGTGATCAGGCGAAATCAGGCGGGAGCGGGCGCCCGGATGCGTGGAAAGTGCCGTATGGGACAAGACCAGCGGCTTGGTCGATGTGGACGCAGCCCGTTTGACGAGCGCATATGTGCCGTGGGCGACATCGACCACGATGCCCAGGCGGTTGCATCGGCGGATAACGTCGGCACCGAAATCCGTGAGACCACCGTGGACGGGCGGCTCGGTTTGAATGTCCCCAAGCTCGTTCACGCGGTAGTGCGTGAGCTGCAAATGGCGCAGTTGATGCTGGGTGAAAGCTTCATCGAGCGCGTTGATATTTCCTTCCAGGAAATCGCCGCCCTCTGCGGCGATGATCGCGCATGGTCCGGAGAACGCCTGCGCCTGAAGTGACGCTGCGGTCGTCACGACCCGCATCTTTTCGCGCGCGACAAGCGCGTGTGCTCGGGCGAATTCTGTTTTTCCCAGCGCGTACAACTCGCCGGGCTGCGGCGTTCTCCACGCTTCGAAACGCTTGCGGTCGCTGGACACGTGAGTCACTGTCGTGTCCGTCACTATCGCGAGGCAGATCACATTCATTCCGCCGGCCCTCATGGGTGCGGACAGCGGCACGAATGGGCGATTCGCGCCGACCAACGGGTCCCGCGACACGATCACACGCCCGGCGTGGCTATGCATGTCGATGGTGGGCGACGTGGTCGACGGCTGCCACTGCGGCGCGTCGCTGGCGTCGTCCCGATACCCCGCGAAACGTCCAGGTACGCAGGCGGCGAGGCCGAGCGCGGCGCTCGACGCAAGGAACGCGCGCCGGCCAATGGATTGGTGGGAAGGAGAGGAAGCAGGGCGAAGATCAAATGCATCGACCAACCGGTAAATCCAGCCCGCGGGGTCTTCAAACAGCGGCTGCAAGCGGCCACGCAAACGAAGCATGTCACCTGTCACTGTAAAGGGCTGTGTAGCGAACACTTCGATACACGACAGCGGATTCGCCTGGATACAGCCGCCACAACAGGGTTCGTCGACGCTCAGCAGGAAATAATCGACCTTGAGTGCCGATCGATCGAGCGGCGTCATCCAACCGCTTATCTCGATCACCGAATCGTGCAGTGCTTGCGCTGCACCTGTCTGAATCGAGGACCAGTCGAAAGAAGCAATCATGAGTGGTTTGGAACACAAAGTCCGAAGTGCCGGGACGGCGTGAGGTTAGATTTGGCCTTTGTTGATGCTACTTGAGGCATGTTAGCGTTGGCCTATTTACTGTGTGCAGACGCAACTCCCCCTGAGGATGATATTTTGCATAAGTATTTTGGGCAACTTTGCATCAGTTTTACGAACCAATTGGCTAGCTGCTGCATCGAACAGAGTCCGAACTCCAATGAAAGCATGTTGAGTCTGTGAATCACATGACACAGCGGTTCATAAATCACAAAGAGGGCGGCGGTGCCGGGCGGTGGAATCGGCGGAAGCATAACGTTTGGCGATAACCGCTAGCGTGGACCCCCGACTGTCGTGCGAGGTGTTGACGTCCGCACGGTAAGAATGCTTCGGATGGTAGCTGGAGAATTTTCGGCCACCGGACTTGGCGCTTCTCAGCGTGGAATCGAAAATTTAGGCGTTTTGATTCTCAGTGCCTACAAACGGCGCAGAGATAGGGCTTGCCCGGTTTAGCGCATCGTTTGACAGCATGACCAATGGCTGCGTCACCGACATGCCGACGCAGCCATTCGAGCGTTCGACTGACTCGTTTGTGTATAGCGTGACCAAAAGGTCCATTTTTGCCCCCTGACATACTGTTCAAACATACAGCACAGGTTATATATACAGTAATATTGAAGATCGTAAGTTCGCCACCAGTTGCGTGGTCGTGCCCTGTGCCACAAGGAACCACGAGGCAAGAATCTCTCCGCGCTGCGGAGCAAATTGACGATCGACATGGCCTTGACGACATGGGGCAGAGTTACCACAGCAACCAAAGGAGGGCCTACAAACTTGTCCTATTTAGAGCTTCAGTTATGGAATTGATTGGCAAGCAACAAATTTAGCCTGCGTCACTTGCTTTGAATCGTCATAGCACGGGAAATTAGCGGTGGCATATTGACGGGTGAGCGCCACTGATTACTAGCCCTCGAGTGTCGCCCATCGAGCAACTTTCCGGCTATCAGCCGAGCGGAAGGCGCAGGGTGCAGTTACTTGTGCGAATCCATGCTGCCTGCAATTCCCTCCGTACCGCCGCCTGTCAAATCGAAACGGGATCTTGATTAAGCCAAGCCTTCCTAGACTTGGCCGGCGCCCCCGTCACCCATCAAATCTGAGCCGGTCATGTAAGAACTCTGGTCAGACGCCAAAAACAGTGCTGCGTTGGCCATCTCCTCGGCGCGGCCGAGCCTGCCGAGCGGAATCATTTCGAGGTACATGTTCACCAAAGCCTTGCGCGCTTCGGGCGTGGGTGCCTGCGAGTCGAGAATTGGGGTATCGATCACGCCTGGACTGAGGGTATTGACGCGAATGCCGCGGTCCTTGAATTCCGCAGCCCAAGTGCGGGCATAGGAGCGCAACGCCGCCTTGGTGGCCGCGTACGCGGTGTGGCCCGGAAAGCCTTTGAGGTGCATCGCCGACGAAACCAAGACGATTGAGCCACCCCGTGTCATCAGCGGCAGAAGCTTCTGGACCAGGAATACCGGGGCGCGGGCGTTGAGGTTGAATGTTTTGTCGAAGTGAGCAGGCGTGAGGGTTTCAATCGAAGCCTCCTCCGTCAAACCCGCGTTGGACACAATGATGTCGATTACACCCTTCTTCGCCTTTATGGTCGCGGCTACCTGATCAATATCAGCAAACTTTGTGACATCAGCTTGCAAAGCCGTCGCGTTTGGCCCGAGCAGCTCGGCGGCCTGATTAACCTCGGCCTGCCGACGACCGAAAAGAAAGACATGAGCACCCTCGGCGACGAACCTTTGTGCGATAGCCAAACCGATACCGGACGTTCCGCCGCTAATAACGGCAACCTTGCCAGAGAGAGTGGGCATTTTAAAACCTTGAATGTTGGAGAGATCAAGAAAGAACTGCTGGGACCACCCCGCATTTGTTCGTTGGGTTTTCATTTAACGACGCAAAAGCGGGTTCGTCCTTGGCATTTCGAAGACAGGCCTATGGCACAGCGCTTACGATTCAACGCACGGCAGCCGCCAGCCCTATTCGCGCGGCCCGCCCTTTACTTCGGGCGGGTCCGCGATGAATCAGCCTATCGCGAACCGCCTGCAGCATCGATAAGCGAACCAGTAATCCAACCAGCATCGGCGGAGGCGAGGAACGCGACGATGGTGGCGACATCGCCGGGTTGTCCTGCGCGGCCAAGCGGCGTTGCAGCGATCATCATTGCTTCGAAGTCGCCCTCAAGGCCAGCCGATTTAAAGCCTTCTGTCTTCACTGCGCCCGGGTTCACGGCGTTGACGCGGATTTGCTTGGGCCCTAGCTCTTTTGCGAGAACTCGCGTAATCGAGTTCACTGCACCCTTGGTGCCGGAGTAGACGACCGAAGTCGGCGGCGTCAGCTCACCAACCACCGATCCGATATTCACAATGCTTCCGCCTTCGGCAGGGAACAATGCCAGTGCAGCCTTGCTCGCGAAAAGCAGACCCGAGACATTGGTGCTGAACATGGCCGTGATGCTTTCACTAGTGACGGATTCCAGTGGTGCGAACGAGTAGATTCCGGCGTTGTTGACAAGAATGTCCAGCTTTCCGTATGTCTCTTTGGTAGCGGCAAACAACCGGGCGATGTCAGATTGAACAGCAACGTTGGCCTGAACTGCAATAGCCTTTCCGCCAGCGTTGACGATATCGCCCACAACGCGGTCAGCGTCGACCTTGCTCGACGAATAATTGACCACGACCGAAGCGCCTTGGGACGCTAGTTCCTTGGCGATAGCGGCGCCAATACCTTTTGAAGAGCCAGTAACGATGGCGACTTTATTGGCGAGCTTTTGTTGCTGTGACATGGTGAATCCTTTGTGAGAGAGCCAACGGAGTTGGCGTTGATTGAGCATCACCCCTTTATCGAACGTTGATAAGGCGCACAATCGAACTTTCTACTATTCATCCCAGACATGACCGACAGTATTTCGGCGCTGAAACTCTTTGTGCGTGTGGTTCGGACGGGGAGCATTTCGAAAGCCGGACGTGAGTTCTCGCTGTCACAGCCCTCGGCGTCGCGCGCTATCGCCATGCTCGAAAAGGACGTGGGTGCCCCGCTGCTCATGCGTTCTACCCGTGCCGTGGTCTTGACAGAGGCGGGCGCGGACTATCTTGCACGCATCGAGCCTATCCTTGCCGCGCTCGACGAAGCCAACCAGGCGGTGCGCGGGGCCGACCAGCTCCAAGGAGAGCTGCGTGTGGCGTTGCCGGCGACATTTGCTACACGGGAGGTCATACCGAAACTTCCAGCCTTCCTTGACAGGCATCCTGCACTGCGGATCAATCTCTTGATGGACGATGCCAGGCAAGACTTGCTTCGCGAAGGCGTCGATGTTGCCATTCGCTTCGGTACGCTTGCAGATTCGAACGCAACGGCTCGGCTGCTATGCAGGAACCAACGAGTGATGGTAGCCTCGCCGGAATATCTAAGTCGCGCGGGCGTTCCCGATTCGCCGGCTGACCTTTCCGACCATCAAATAATAGTCGGGCCGTCCGCTAGCATGGCAAGCTGGTCTTTTGAACGCGATGGTCGAACGC
>NZ_JBSIPA010000315.1:0-7841 GCF_053574605.1 Caballeronia sp. M23-90
TGGCGCTGATGCACGAAGCCAACGGCCGCGCGCGTTTCCTGAGCCCGCAGGCGCCGCTCGCCGCATTCACCTTCGACCCGAAAGCCAACATCTACGCCGTCGATGACTGCGAACGCCTCTCGGGCGCGCAGCAAATCGCGCTTTTCAACCTGTTCAACGAGGTGCGCGCCCATCCTTCCAGCGCGCTCGTGGCGACGGGGAACGTGGCGCCGCTGGGGTTATCGGTGAGAGAAGACTTGCGCACGCGCCTCGGCTGGGGACTGGTCTTCCAGCTCACGCCCCTTTCCGACGAAAGCAAGGCCACTGCGCTGAAACACGCGGCGCGCGAACGCGGTATCGATCTGGCGGATGACGTGCCGGCCTACCTGCTTACCCATTTCCGGCGCGACATGCCAAGCCTGATGAAGCTTCTCGACGAACTCGACCGCTTTTCGCTGGAGCAAAAGCGCGCGGTCACCCTGCCCTTGCTGCGTACGATGCTCGCCAAAAAGGAAGATGAAGCGCCGCGCCCGCAAACCGAGCTTTTCTGACCCTGGACGGCAGGCACGCGCCGTCCCGACAGCCCGCCGAACGCTTCCACCCGCTTCAAGTAAAATGCGCTCCCATGAACCTAGCCCTATTTGATCTCGATCACACCCTCATCCCGACGGACAGCGACCACGAATGGGGTCGCTTCATGGCGAGGCTCGGTATTGTCGATGCCGAAAAGTTCGCGAAGCAAAACGACGCGTTCTACGCGCAGTACAAGGACGGCACGCTCGATATCCACGCCTACCTGAACGCCCAGCTTTCCCCGCTGGCGCGGCATCCGCGCACGCAACTGGACGACTGGCACGCGCAGTTCATGCGCGAGGTCATCACGCCGGCCATCCAGCCCGCCGCGCTCGAACTGGTGCGCAAACACCAGGAAGCGGGCGATCTCTGCTGTCTCGTGACCGCCACGAATGCGTTCATCACGGCGCCGATCGGCCAGGCATTCGGCATTGACGCGCTGATCGCCTGCGAGGTCGAAACGGTCGACAATATCCCGAACGGCGAGCTCACCGGCCGCCCCACGGGCACGCCGAGCTTTCGCGAAGGCAAGATCGTGCGTACCGAAATGTGGCTCGCTTCCATGGGAAAAAGCCTGGGCGACTTCGAACACAGCTACTTCTACAGCGACTCGCACAACGACATTCCTCTGCTAGAGAAAGTCACCGACCCGATCGCGACCAATCCCGACGACACCCTGCGCGCTCATGCGCAGTCCCGCGGCTGGCGCATCCTGGAAATCTTCTCCCCACGTGATTAAAAAACTCATCCGCAAGCTGTTCGGCCAGGAAAGCGCCAAAGAGGACGCTCCGGCGACCGCCCCGCTCGTTGCTGCATCCGGCGACGATGTAAAACCTGCCCGCAAGACCACGCGCAAGAAGGCAGCGCCGGCCGAAGCCAGGCGCGATCCGAACGTGCCGGTGATCCTGTCGGCGGACGTGCATGGCATCGACCCGTCGCTGATCTCGAAGAACGCGATCCGTGTGACCGAAGGGCTGCAACAAGCCGGGCATCGGGCGTTCATCGTGGGGGGCGCCGTGCGCGACCTGCTGCTGAACGTGGCGCCGAAGGACTTCGACGTTGCAACAGACGCCACGCCCGACCAGGTGCAAAAACTGTTTCGCCGGGCGCGCATCATCGGTCGGCGGTTTCAGATCGTGCACGTGCAGTTCGGACAGGACATCATCGAGACATCGACGTTCCGTGCTCTCGTCGATACCCCCGCCGACGCACCGCCGTCACCACCTCCGCCACGTTTGAGACGCGGCGAGATGGACACGCGCACGCATGCAGTCGATGCCAGCGGCCGCGTGCTGCGCGACAACGTCTGGGGCGAGCAGCACGAAGACGCCACGCGCCGCGACTTCACGATCAACGCCATGTATTACGATCCGGCGACGCAAACCGTGCTGGATTACCACGACGGCATGGCCGACATCCGCGCGCGGTTGCTGCGCATGATCGGAGACCCCGCGACGCGTTACAGGGAAGATCCGGTGCGCATGCTGCGCGTGGTGCGTTTTGCTGCAAAGCTCGGCTTCGAGATCGAGACCGCAACCCGCGCGCCGATTGCGGAACTGGCTGATCTGATCAGCAATGTCCCGGCTGCGCGTCTCTTCGACGAGATGCTCAAGCTGCTGCTCTCAGGCCACGCGCTCGCGTGCCTGACGCGTTTGCGCGCTGAAGGTTTGCATCACGGTGTATTGCCTCTGCTCGATGTGATTTTCGAATCCACGCACGGCGAGAAATTCATCACGCTGGCGCTGACCAACACTGACGAGCGCGTGCGTGCGGGCAAAGGGGTATCGCCGGGGTTCCTCTTCGCCACGCTGCTCTGGAACGACATGCAGTCGCGCTGGCAGCAATACACGCTCGCCGGTGAATTCCCCGTGCCGGCGCTGCATCGCGCGATGGACGACGTGCTCGACATGCAGACCGAAAAGCTTGCTATCCACAAGCGGTTTTCATCGGATATGCGGGAGATCTGGGGCCTGCAACATCGGCTTGAAAAACGCTCCGGCCGCAGCGCGATGAAGCTGCTGGAACACCAAAGGTTTCGGGCGGGTTATGATTTCCTCCTGCTCCGGTGTGAATCGGGCGAACTGGATGCATCGGTTGGCCAGTGGTGGACGGATTTCATCGAAGGGGACGCTGCTGCGCGAGAGTCACTTGTTTCGCAAGGCGGGAAGGACCGGGCACCCAAGAAACGACGGCGGCGCAGCAGTAACGCCAAAAGCCGCAGGCCGGGTGACGGAATGGAGGGCGGCGCGAGCAGCGGGGACGCATCGGCTCGTGAAGAACGTGATGTGCGCGAAGAGCGCGACGTGCGGCACGGCGACGATTGACGCGGCCCGTGCGCGTGCTTTGCGCCTGCTTTGTGCGTGCTAGACAGCGCATTCGCGTCGTGTTTCGCCGAACGACAGTCGTAGGATTCATGCCATGACGGTAGCTTATCTGGGCCTGGGCGCAAACCTTGGCGATGCGCGCCAGACCCTGAAAGACACAGTCGTGTGTCTTGCTCAGCAACACACGATCAGCGTGCTCGCGAAATCGAGCCTCTATCGCACCGCGCCGATCGACGCTGGTGGCGACGACTACTTCAATTGTGTCGTCAAGATCGATACCACCCTGCCCGCGCGACACTTGCTGCGGCTGTGCCATTCCATTGAAGAGCACTTCGGGCGCGAGCGGCCATACCGCAACGCGCCGCGCACGCTCGACCTCGACATCCTGCTGTTCGGCGACTCATGCATTGAAGAAGCCGATCTCGTGATCCCGCACCCGCGTCTCACCGAACGCGCGTTCGCACTCGTGCCGCTGATCGAACTCGATAGCGAAGTGATCATCGCCCAGCGCGGCCGCGCCGATGCGTTCCTGGCATCGGTCGAAGACCAACGCATCGAAAAAGTGGCGACGCATCTGTGCCCGCTTTTCGCCTCCCGCTGCACATCCCGTCGCGAAGCCTGAACGCTCTCTCGCGCATAGCCTCACAACCACGAAAACGCCATGAGCACGCCGCTTACCGTCACCGCGCCGCAATTGCGCCCGCCGCACAGATACATAGCGATAGAAGGGCCGATTGGCGTCGGCAAGACCACGCTCGCGCGGCTGCTCGCGGAGCGCTGGTCCATGCGTACGCTTTTCGAGCGCCAGCAGGAGAATCCGTTTCTCGAACGGTTTTATCGCGACAACTCGCGTTACGCGCTCGCCACGCAATTGCAGTTCGCGTTGCAACGCGCGCAACAGGCTCAGGAAATCGGCGCGGCGCTCGTGGGCGGCGCAGGACATGTCGGGCAATCCGCGCTCACGCCGCTGATCACGGATTTCATCACCGAGAAAACCGCGCTGTTCGCACGGCTGACGCTGCCCGACGACGAGTTCGAGCTGTTCCGCGAGGTATCGAGACGCTTCAATGCGCCGGCGCCGGCGCCCGATCTCGTGGTGTATCTGCAGGCCAGTCCGGAGGTGCTGTTCGCGCGCATCCAGAAACGCGCCGTGCCCATGGAGTTGCAGATCCCCGATGCCTACCTGCGCGCCCTCTGCGACGCCTACAATGACTTCTTCTATCACTACGACGCCACGCCGTTGTTGACGGTGAACGCCGAGCATTTGAACCCGCTGGAATCGGAAGCCGATCTGGCGCTGCTGATCGAACGTATTGAAACCATGCGCGGGCGCAAGGAATTCTTTGTCAAGGGCACGTCACTCTAAGTCCGTCCGGGCGGCGCGCCAGCGTGCCGTCTCTTATCTAGTCGATGTGGAAATTGCCATGGCGTATTTGCAGGAAACCAGCCGCACCGCGATCACCGTTCCGAAGCTTCGGACCATGCGCGAAGCCGGCGAAAAGATCACGATGCTGACGTGTTACGACGCCAGCTTTTCCGCGCTGCTCGACCGCGCGGGTGTGGACGTGATGTTGATCGGCGATTCGCTTGGCAATGTGCTGCAGGGCCATGGCACGACGTTGCCCGTGGTGCTCGATGACATCGCGTATCACACCGCTGCCGTCGTACGAGGTAACAAGAATGCGCTCGTGGTGGCGGACATGCCGTTCGGCACGGTCGGCTCACGCGAAGAGACTTACGCGAACGCCGTGAAGCTGATGCGCGCCGGCGCGCAGATGGTGAAGATCGAAGGCGGGGAATGGTCGGCGGAGATCGTGCGATTCCTGGTTGATCGCTCCATTCCGGTGTGCGGGCACGTCGGCTTGACGCCGCAATCCGTGCACGCGTTCGGCGGCTTCAAGGTGCAGGGCAAGACCGATGCCGGCGCCGACCAGATGCGTCGCGACGCGTTGGCGTTTCAGGAAGCCGGCGCGCAATTGCTGGTGATCGAAGCAGTGCCTACGTTGCTCGCGCGAGAGGTCACGGAACAATTGGTTATCCCGACGATCGGCATTGGCGCGGGTATCGATTGTTCAGGCCAGGTGCTCGTGCTGCACGACATGCTGGGGATCTTTCCCGGAAAACGGCCGCGTTTCGTGAAGGATTTCATGCAGGGCCAGCCGAGTATTTTTGCGGCTGTCGAAGCGTATGTTCAGGCCGTGAAGGAGAAGAGTTTCCCCGGGCCGGAGCATACGTTTTAGAAGCTATTAGCTCTTGCGTTTCAGACGCGCGGCCACTGCGCCGCGCAACGCGTTGCAGATCATCAGCGCTTCGGCGCGGTTCAAATCTTCGAGCGTCAGCGCGCGTTGTTCTGCTTCCAGCTCTTCCAGCAAAACGCCGCGCATCACGCCCGGCAGCAATCCCGCGCCGAGCGGCGGCGTTTTCCATCGGCCATCGTGCTTCAAGAATACGTTCGACCGCCCGCCTTCCGTCAGCTCGCCGCGCTCGTTGAAGAACAGCATATCGAACGCGCCATGCGTTTCGGCCTCGCGCCATGCACGGTCGTAATCCTCACGCGATGTCGTCTTGTGTTCGAGCAACGGATCATTGGAAGAGCGCGGCGCAAAGCCATATTCGGATGCCAGCAACACGCTCACCGTTTGCTCCGCCAACGGCGCAAGGGGCGCGCTCGTTACGTTGATCTCGCCGCTTTTCGCCAATGCAATCCTGAGTCTGTACGAGGCGTCCTGTTCAAACCCGGCGCAGGTTTCATCGACAAGACTTTGCAGCGCAGTCCGGTCAAGCGGAAACCCGCACCACGCAGCGCTCGATGCCAACCGCGCCAGATGCCGGCCCCAATGGCGAATCCCGTCCTTCGTTGCGAATGTGGTCTCGAAGAGCTGGAAACCCGGATCGGAGCCAGTCAGGAATTGCGCTTTCAATTGGCACTCCTCGAATTCATCCGCGGCGACGCTGTCCAGCACAATACCCGCGCCGATACCCATCCTGCCCCGGCCATGCTCGATTTCAATCGTGCGGATCGGCACGGACAAACAGAAGTCATCACGCGCGTCCAGCCAGCCTATAGCGCCGGTATAAATACCGCGCGGCGTGCTTTCGAGCGCGTCGATCAATTGCATGGTCTTGTGTTTCGGCGCGCCCGTGATCGATCCGCACGGCAACAGCGCGCGCAGGATATCGGCGAACGAGGTGCGTGGCCGCGAACGCGCCTCCACGGTCGATGTCATTTGCCACACCGACTTGTACGCCTCGACCGTGAACAATTGCGGCACCCGGACGCTTCCGGTCACGGCCACGCGCGCCATGTCGTTGCGCAACATATCCACGATCATCACGTTCTCAGCGCGATTTTTCGGATCGTCTCGCAGCCATTCCGGGTCGGCGCTGCGCGGCGCGGTGCCTTTCATTGGCCGGGCGCGAAGTAAATCACCCTCACGTTCGATGAACAACTCCGGCGAGCACGACAACACGTCACGCCCGTCGGGCATCGCGATCAACGCGCCATAGCGTACCGGTTGCCGCTCCCTCAGCCTTCGGTACAACCCAATGGCCGAGCCGAAAACATCGAACGCGAGACGGAATGTGTAATTGATCTGATACGAGTCGCCCGCCTGCAGCGCCTCCTGCACACCTGCGATGGCATGTTCGAAAGCATCGGGCGTCACACTCGATTCGATGTTCGCCACTCCCGCCACCGACGGCTGGTCAGCCAAACCGTTGTCGTTTTCAGCGAGCCACTGTTCGGCCTCTTCCCGCGACAAAAACCTGCATTCGCGAAACAACAAAAAGCGCAGCGCGGCATTGCCGGGCTGCGCCAACTGCAGATTGCGGCCGAATTCGTAGTCCGCCAGCACGACCACGTGCAAACCGTCGTGCAGGTCTCGCCTGACGCTCGCGCACACGTCGTCCAGCTCTGCCGCTTCGTGACACGACCGTTCGCGCACGAAGCCGGCGTAAAGGCGACTCGACCGCCTTCCGGCGGTCGAGTCGCAATCGTCGAGCAGCGCGAAAACCTCGCCGCGTTGCGGCATGATCAGTGCCTCAATCGAAGAAACTCTTCACCCGATCGAACCAGCTCTTGCTTTGCGGACTATGACGCGAGCCGCCCTCAGTCAGCGAACGCTCGAACTGCTTGAGCAGGTCGCGTTGCTGATCGGTGAGCTTGACCGGCGTTTCGACCTGGACGTGCACATACAAGTCGCCGGCGATACTAGAACGCAATCCCTTGATGCCCTTGCTGCGCAGACGGAACGTCTTGCCCGACTGCGTACCTTCCGGCACCGTAAAGCTCGCGCGCCCGGCCAGCGTCGGCACTTCGATCTCGCCGCCAAGCGCCGCCGTGGTGAACGGAATCGGCATCTGGCAATGGAGGTCGTCGCCATCGCGCTCGAACACCGAATGCTGCTTGATGTGAATCTCGACGTACAAGTCGCCGCTCGGACCGCCGTTGATGCCCGGCTCGCCGTTACCCGACGAACGAATCCGCATGCCGTCGTCGATACCCGCCGGAATCTTCACCTCCAGCGTCTTCGTTTCCTTCACCTTGCCCGCGCCGTGGCAATGACCGCACGGTTCAGGAATGAAGGTACCGGTGCCGTGACACTTCGGGCACGTTTGCTGGATGCTGAAGAAACCCTGCGACATTCGCACGGTGCCTTGTCCGTGACACGTCGGACATGTTTCCGGTTTCGTGCCGGCCTTGGCGCCCGAGCCTTTGCAGATCTCGCAATTGACCCAGCTCGGTACACGAATTTGCGTGTCGTACCCGTGCGCTGCCTGCTCCAGCGAAATTTCCATGCTGTAGCGCAAATCTGCACCACGATAAACCTGTGGACCTGCGTGCCCGCGCAAATCAATGCATCACGGCGCCTGAACCCGCGCCTTCCACTGGCCGCCTTTTCCGCTCCAGAACCTCACTGCCGATCCCACCGTTGCGCTGACATAGAACAGCGCGACGAGCGGCAG
>NZ_JBSIPA010000316.1:0-7812 GCF_053574605.1 Caballeronia sp. M23-90
CTGCTTGCAGTTCTGGCCCTGCATTGGGCTGCGCAGGAAGCGCCGGTGCCTGCGCAACGGGCTTGGGCGTCAGCAACTCCACTTGCACCGGGACATGCTCGGCGGGCGCGGGATTCGATACATTCCGGCTCCTGTCCACCCAGCGTCCCGCAGCCCAATGCAGGGCCAGAACTGCAAGCAGCACGGCAAGCCACAAGGTCCATCGGAAGGATCGAGTGGCGGATGACTCATCGGACGAGGCGCCGGATACAGTGCGACGGCGGCGAAGCAAAGAGAACGGCATCAATAAGGTCGGAAGCGTTCGGGCAGAAAAGGAGCGTGAATGGATGTGAGCCATTGGCGCCAACGCCAATGTGACTCATGCGTGCGCCGCGGCGTTCCGCACACGCTGCAAATCAGGCGCATCGAAATCTTACCGTTCTCCCGGTTTGTACCCGAGTTCGTAAGAAAGCTGGCCGGCGCATTCGCGTAAGGCGGTATCGATGTCGCCGCCCCAGCGGGTATCGAACGATCCTTCATGACCTAGCGCAATCAGTCCGAGCGCAAGATCGCCGGTTGAGTCGAACACGGGCATGCAGAAAGCATGGATCCCCGGCAGCAACATGCCCTCGACGCGCGATGCACCGTGCGCGCGGATCTCGGCGAGCAAGGGTTCCACATCTGCCATGGTCTGGCGCGTGGCCTCGAGTTCGCGATCGAGCATCGCCTGCGTCTTGCTGCGCGGCAGGCACGCGGCAAACAGCAAACCCGTCGCCGACGACAACAGCGGCATGACATCGCCAAGCTTCAACGATGCCTTCGCTGGATGGCTCGATTCCATCCAGTGCACGACTGTCGGGCCCTGATTGCCCCATACCGCGATCCCCACCGTCTGGTCCAGCCGGTCGCGCAAATCCGTCAGTGCGATACGCGCGAGCTTCACGCCATCCACGCGTGCAAGGCGGGCAAGACCCATCTGCAACGCGAAGCCGCCAAGCTCGTAGCGCCCGGAAACCGGATCTTGCGATACCGCGCCGAGCCGCAAAAAACTCACCAGATACCGGTGCGCTTTCGCCGGACTCATCCCCGCGCGCTGGGCGAGATCGCGCAGCATCATGGCGCGCGGCTCGTTGGTCAGCACGTCGAGCAGACGGAAACCCACCTCGATCGACTGAATGCCGGAACGCGACTTTTCCCCGGCGGTATCGGAGGAATCTTCCGTGTCGGCGGGTTCGAAAGCCGGTGGTTCCAACCGTGATTTCAACCTTAAGGACGATGCTGGACGGCTGGGAGATGACATGAAGAAATCGATTCCGGCACAAACCGGGCGGTAAAAACGGGGTGGACACGATTCACCATCGTAAAATAGATTTCCTCCATCGTCACTAAACGTCGAAACGCTCTATGAAACTTGCCACGCTGAAGGACGGGACGCGCGACGGCCAACTGGTCGTCGTATCACGTGATTTGCGCACGGCCGCCATTGCGGATGCGATCGTGCCGACGCTGCAACGCGCGCTGGACGACTGGAATTTCTACGCGCCGCAATTGCTCGATTTGTCGGACGCGCTCAATCAGGGCCGTGCGCGCCATTCATTCACGTTCGATGCCAAAGCGTGCATGGCGCCGCTGCCGCGCGCATTCCAGTGGGCCGACGGCTCGGCCTATGTGAACCACGTCGAACTCGTCAGGCGCGCCCGCAAGGCAGAAATGCCGCCCGAGTTCTGGACCGACCCGCTCATGTACCAGGGCGGCGCGGATGATCTGCTTGGACCTGCGGATGACATCGTGTGTGCGTCGGAGGCATATGGGATCGACTTCGAAGCCGAGGTCGCCGTGATCACCACCGACGTTCCGATGACCACCACACCCGCCGAAGCGCTCAGGCACGTACGCTTGCTGATGCTCGTCAACGATGTCTCGTTGCGTAACCTGATCCCGGCTGAACTGGGCAAGGGCTTCGGTTTCTTCCAGAGCAAACCCGCGACCGCGTTCTCGCCGGTTGCCGTCACGCCCGACGAACTCGGCGATGCCTGGAGTGAAGGCCGCGTCCACAGACCGATGATCGTTCACTGGAACAGCAAGAAAGTCGGCCAGCCCGATTGCGGCACGGACATGGTGTTCGACTTCGGCCAGTTGATCGCGCACGCGGCGAAGACGCGCAACGTGCGGGCGGGATCGATTGTCGGTTCGGGCACGATCTCGAACAAGGACGCAAAGCGCGGCTATGCGTGCATTGCGGAGAAGCGGTGCCTGGAAACCATCGAGCACGGCGCGCCCGCGACCGAGTTCATGAAGTTCGGCGACAGCGTCAAGATCGAAATGTTCGATGACGCCGGCAAGTCGATCTTCGGCGCGATCGATCAGTCGGTGATTGCCCTGCACGAGCAAAACGCCATCCAGTAACGGGTTTCGCCCGATGCGCCCGGATGCTGCGCCGCCCTACACTTAGCCGCATTGTCCATAACAAGGAGATTTCAATGCATTCAGGCGGGGGATGGGGCGCGGCATTCAGGCGGCTGGCGGCAGCAAGCGCATTGATCACGGTTTCGGCGGCTGCGTGGGCGCAGACGCCGCATGTGAAGATCGGGCTGGTTTTATCGCTGACGGGACCGGCCGCGTCGCTCGGCATTCCGGCGCGCGATACCGTCGCGTTGCTGCCGAAGGAAATGGGCGGACGTCCGGTGGATTACATCGTTCTCGACGATGCATCGGACACCACGCAAGCCGTCCAGAACACGAAGAAGCTCATCTCCGAAGATCATGTGGACGCGATCATCGGGTCATCGATCACGCCGAATTCGCTTGCCATGATCGATGTCGTCGCCGATGGCAAGACGCCGATGATCTCGCTCGCGTCGTCATCGAAGATCATCGAGCCCGTCGATGCCAAGCGCCACTGGGTCTTCAAGACGCCGCAAACCGATGCCATGATGGCGTCCGCCATCGCCGAACATGCCAGCAACCATGGCGTCAAGACAATGGCGTTCATCGGGCAGGCCGACGCGCTCGGCGAGACGTTCTACACGGAAGTGTCGAAGTTCGCCCAGCTTCACAAGATCACGATGGTCGCCAACGAGCGCTTCAACCGCACGGACACGAGCGTGACCGGGCAAGTGCTGAAGATCCTCGCGGCGAAGCCCGATGCCGTGGTCGTGGGCGCGGCGGGAACGCCGGCCGCACTGCCGCCGAAGACCTTGCGCGAACGCGGCTTCAAGGGCCCGATCTATCATAACCACGGCACGGGCAACCGCGATTTCCTGCGCGTATGCGGCGCCGATTGCAACGGCACGTTCCTGCCTACAAGCCCCGTGCTGGTCGCCTCGCAGTTGCCCGACGATCATCCGGCCAAACGGCTCGCGCTCGACTACATCAAGCTGTATGAAACGAAGTACGGCGCAGGCACGGTATCGGCATTCGGTTCGTATGCATGGGACGCGGGCATGTTGCTCAACCGGGCAGTGCCGATTGCGATGAAAGCGGGCGCGCCGGGCACGCCGGAATTCCGAAGCGCGCTGCGCGACGCGCTGGAAGCCACAAAGAATTTTGCGGACACGAACGGGCTGGTCAACATGACGCCGAACGATCATATCGGGCTTGACCAACGGGCGCGCGTGATCGCTGAAATCGAGAACGGCAAGTGGGTTTATCAACCGCGCTAAGAACCTCAACGCCAATCATCAAATCCGTCAAACCATGAGCGATCTTTCTCTTTACTCGCAATACACGTCGCTGGAATTGCGCCGGCACGAGCACGGCGTGCTCGAAATCATCATGAACGGCGCGGGCGCAAACAAGAGCGGACTCGCGACGGCCGATGCAAACACGCATCGCGAGCTTGCCGATATCTGGCGTGATATAGATCGTGATCCGGACACGCGCGTGGCGCTGATTCGCGGCGAAGGGAAGGGTTTCTCGGGCGGTGGCGACCTGCATCTGGTCGAACAGATGGCCTCCGATTTCGATGTCCGCGCGCGTGTCTGGCGTGAAGCGCGCGACCTTGTCTACAACGTGATCAACTGCAGCAAGCCGATCGTTTCCGCGATGCACGGCCCGGCTGTCGGCGCGGGTCTGGTGGCGGGGCTGCTCGCGGATATATCGATTGCCGCGAAAACGGCGCGCATCATCGACGGTCATACGCGGCTCGGCGTCGCCGCCGGCGATCACGCGGCGATCGTGTGGCCGTTGTTGTGCGGCATGGCGAAGGCGAAGTATTACCTGCTGTTGTGCGAACCGGTGAGCGGCGAAGAGGCGGAGCGGATCGGGCTGGTATCGCTGGCAGTAGATGAAAGCGACTTGCTGCCAAAAGCGTTCGAAGTCGCGAATCGTCTGGCTCAAGGCTCGCAAACGGCCATCCGCTGGACCAAGTATGCGTTGAACAACTGGCTGAGATCGGCGGGTCCCGCCTTCGATACGTCCCTCGCGCTCGAATTCATGGGTTTCGCCGGGCCCGACGTGCAGGAAGGCATCAAGTCGCTGCGCGAGAAGCGCGCGCCGGATTTTCCGGGCGGCTCGCCTTTTTGATCGGCGATCATTGAATCCATTGCGCAGCACCAAGGAGCAAGTCTGATGACCGATACACCCGGCGGTACGCCGCCCTTCGGAAGTTTCCCCGGCATGTCCGGTTTTCCTCAGGGCGACATGATGGAAAAAATGTGGGACATGATGAAGATGAATCCGTTTGCGGCGGCGGTATCGTCGAGCGGATCGCCTTCGCTCTCCATGATGTCGGACATGCTTGCTCCGCTCACGAACGTCGAGGAACTCGACAAACGCATCAAGGACATGCGCGCCGTCGAGCAATGGCTCAAGCTCAACCTGAACATGCTGCAATCGGCGATTCAGGCGTTGGAAGTGCAGCGCGCGACGCTCGCGACGCTGCGAGCATTCGGCGCGTTCGCGCAGTCGTCGGTGGACAGCGCGAAGAACTCGGCTGCGGCGTCTTCGTCGGCGTCTGCCGGGGCCTGGCCTGCGCCACCTATGCGGGAAGAACAGCCCTCGCCGGAAGCGGAAGCGCCGAGCGAAGCCAGCGCGAACGACGCTTCATTCGATCCCACCGGCTGGTGGAACATGCTCCAGTCGCAGTTCAACAACCTGGCGACGCTCGCGATGGCTCAGCAACCGGCTGCATCGGATTCGGCGAATGAGGACGTCGAACCGCCGAAAGCCGCGGCGCCCAAAGCGCCGGGAAAACCCGCTGCCAAGAAAGCAACCGCAGCCAAGCCGGCGGCGAAAAAAAAGCCGCTGTGAAGCGGCGTTGATCATGAGTCGGCGCGGATTACTGCGCCGCCCCATTTGCCAGCAACTGATTGCGCAACCCCGGCGCCGATGTCCGCGGATCGAACCAGATCGAGAAAAACGCGCGGGCGAAGTCATCGCCGGGAATCGTGCCGATGACCTTGTCGTCCGCATAAAAAGTCGTGCCGCGCTCGGGCACGAACACGCCGACAACATGGTCGCCAGGCTGTACGTCCGGAAAAATCTTTTCCAGTTCCTGCTGCCATTCCCGCGTCTGCGACTTGCTCGCGAGTTTCAGGTCGTCCATCTCTTCGCGGCCCCGTTTTGCAATAGACGCGCCTTTGAATGGCCGCGCATATTCGATGTCGAGCGCGAACGGCCGCGCCGTCAGTTCCTTGCTCGACAGACCTGTTGGGCCGACGTAAAGCCTGGCATCGTAGATATGAAAGCCGTACATGCGCAGTTCGCCCTCGCCCTGAACGCGCGCTTGCGGAATCGTTTGACGCACGAGCGGCGCGGCATCGAAGGCGAACGCCTGCAGCGGCAAGAGCAGCAGCATCAGCGCCGCAGCCATGAACCTTCGAATCAGGCGTGTTCCAGCGTGAACTGGATCACGTCGGTGTTCGAGTGCGCGAACGCGGCCTCGCAATAACATAGGTAAAAGTCCCACAAGCGGATGAAACGTTCGTCGAAGCGTTGCGCGCGGATTTCGTCGAGGCGCGCCACAAACGCATTACGCCACAGCTTGAGCGTGCGTGCATAGTCCTGGCCAAACGAGAGCTGATTGACCACTTTCAGCCCGTGGCGTTCGGCAGCCTGCATGAAGACAGCCGGTGAGGGCAGCATGCCGCCCGGAAAAATATATTGCTGGATGAAGTCGGTGCTCGTGCGGTAACGGTCGAACAGGGCGTTATCGATGGTGATGGTCTGCACGCATGCACGTCCGCCGCGCTTGAGGTTGCGCTTGATGCACTCGAAGTAGCTCGGCCAGTATTCCTCACCCACGGCTTCGAACATTTCGATGGACGCAATGGCATCGAACTGGCCGTGGGTATCGCGGTAGTCCTGCAGGCGCAAGTCCGAACGATCGCCGAGACCCGCGTCCGTCATGCGCTGCTGCGCGTACGCAAGCTGTTCGGTGGACAACGTGAGACCGGTGACGCGCGCTTTCGCTTCGCTCGCCGCGAGTTCGGCGAAACCACCCCAGCCGCAGCCAATTTCCAGTACGTTCAAATCGACGCCGTCGAGCTGCAACTCGTTCAGCAGGCGCCGGTACTTCGCGCGTTGTGCATCGGCGAGGGTCTGGTCGGGCGTGCCGTCGAAGAGCGCGCTCGAATAGGTCATCGTGCTGTCGAGCCAGAGCTTGTAGAACGCGTTGCCGAGGTCGTAATGCGCGTGAATGTTGCGCCGGCTGCCTTCCTTCGTATTCGCGTTGCGCAAATGGCGCAGGCGGTTCGTCAGCTTGCCGAACCACGAGCCGTAGATCACCGCTTCAATGGTCGTGCGATTGCGCACCATGATGTCGAGCAGTGCGGCGAGGTCGTCCGTATGCCAGTCGCCTGCGAGGTAAGTCTCAGCAAAGCCGATATCGCCGCTCTTCAACGCCGCCGCGCACACATTCCAGTTCGTCAGCACGACGCGGGCGTGCGGTGCGTTCGCGGCTGCGGGTTCATCGGCGGGCTGGCCGTAGCGGCGCGTGGTGCCGTCCGGCAGGTGTACATCAAGAACGCCGTATTGCAACTGGCCCAGCAACCTGAGCACCACGCGCGCAGCTGCCGGTTTGTACAACGCGCGGTGCGTGCGCAAGAGCGGCCGGATGAACCAGGACGCTGCGGGACTTCGAAGCGATGAAGGAGAGGAGGGCTGAGTCGACATTTGCAAGTCACCTGGTCGGCAGTTCGGCCCGCTCGTGCGAAACATTCGCGGACGGCGGATTGGGTTTGCTCAGGAACGGCACGCGTTTGATGAACAGCTTCAGCGCCTGCCAGTGAATTTTCGCGACGACGCCAAATGTCATCAGCGGATAACCGAAGAACACACGCAGCACGTTGGCTGAGTCAAGCGCACGCGCTGTGCCCGCAATGCTGGTCAGCAGAAGGGGACCCTCGTCGTCTTCATAGTCGATGCGCGCGAGCGAGCGCATCGGCTTGCCGTGTTTCGGCGGCGCGAACATGAAGCGGAACGTGTAGCGGCCCTCGACCTTGCAGAACGGCGAGACGTGGAAGACCTTGCGCGCGGTGAGCGGTGTGCCGTTCAGAATGCCGCCGCCGGGGTCGAGCAAATAGCAATGGCGCTCGCCGAACGTGTTGTTCACTTCGCAGACGACGGCGCGCAAAGATCCATCTCCACGTTCGCAAAACCAGAAGCTCACGGGATTGAACACGTAGCCGAGCACGCGCGGGAAAGCCTGGAGGTAGATCTCGCCGTCGGCATCCTGGATGCCGTTGTCATGCAGCATCGATTCGATCCACTGCAGCGCCGTTTGTCCGGGGACGCCGTGGTCACTGTCGTGAAAGCTCAGCAAGCCGAAGCGGTTGTACGCGAACATGCGCGAGTCTTGCAGCGTGCCTTGGGCGAGCCGCGCAGCGCGGGCGC
>NZ_JBSIPA010000317.1:0-7775 GCF_053574605.1 Caballeronia sp. M23-90
CACATGCCGCTTTCTCCGCCTGTTTCCCGTCAGTTGCGCCATCGCCGCGCGATTCGAATGGAAGCGTTTGAGCGTGACGATGGCTTGTGGGACATAGAGGCCTGCCTAACTGATGAAAAGCCGCGCGCTTCGGCAAATGGCTGGAAGCGCACGAGCGTGATCACGACCGCGGCGGCCTCGAAGTAGAGGTGGGCCGACTGACCGGGATGTGCAAACAACTCGTAGACGCTCAAACCCCACGCCGCCGATGTCCCCAGCGCGACCAGCAAGTCCATATTGCCTTCGCCGGAGCGCACCGCCTTGAAGCCGCCGACGTAAAACCGCGCGCCGAGCACGAACTGGACGATGCTCGCCAACGCGAGCGATACCCACACGCCAAGGTTCAGATTGACTCCCAACATCGGCAAAACGAGCGGCAGCGTGAGCAGCGCCGACGCGATCACCGCGACGAATTCGCCCCTATGAGCGGGCGCGGCCACTGGCGCGGCTTCCGGCTCGATGAACGTAGCTTCATATCCGGCCTTCGTGACGGCGGCCAGCAACTGGTCGCGCGAAACGGACGGCCCGGCGTGAACCGTGGCTTTCTCGGTCGCGAGATTGACGGACACGGTTTCCACGCCCGGCACCTTGGCGAGCGCCTTTTCGACGCGGCGTACGCACGAGGCACAGGTCATCCCGCCAATAGCAAATTCAGCCGTGTTCGACGCAACAGCCATGTTCTGACTTGTATCAGCAGACATAAAAGCTTCCCGTTTCATTGCGGGCCATGAGAATCAGCTCGATAAAACCAGTATCGACATTCCAATCATTGGAAGGTCAAGGTGTATTTTCAAGAGAGTTTGTCCCTTTTTGCTGCGGCGCGTGAATAAAAAACCGGCACTATGTAGGTAGTTACCGATGGCTGGATTAACGAAACATCAGACTTATTTCGAGGCTTCGTCACGCACTTCTTGCCTATCCTCATTGGATAAGATAAAACGCGTTTTCAAGATAGCTTGAACGTCGGCGTGCAGATTTGCGGGGCTTTAATTTAAGAACCCGCCAGCGCGCGCGTCGGACGAAGTAAAAAAGCCTAAACAGACCTAATTCGAATGAAAAATAACCGACGCTGGGCAGTTCCGTTGTTTCCGTTGCGTGGGGCACGCTGGATGATTGCCGGTTTGAGCACGCTGGCAATACTGGGCGGGTGCTCGACGCAGGCGCCGGTCGCGACGAACGGCGACGGCTGGCGCAAGGACCAGGTCGCCGATGCCTATGTGTTCGGTTATCCGCTGGTGGCGTCCGATCTGTGGCGCGAAAAGACGACGGGCGGCGACGCATCGAAGCCCGGTCAGGCGGCGGTGAACACCTTGCGGCACACCACCGCGTTGCCGCCAGTCGGCGCGACGGGACGGCCGAGCGTGGATACGCTGGAATCGTCGGCATGGCTGGACGTATCGAGTGGACCGGTGCTGGTTTCGTTGCCGGCGTTGTCTTCCGTGCAATCCACGCCTTCCGGAACGTTACGGGGCCGCTACTTTGATGCTCGCGCCTTCGATACCTGGACCAACGTGATCTATTCGAGCATCGGTGCCGCGCCCGCCGTGCCCGCGCCTGTTCCCAAGAAGCGCAGCAAAGCCGCGCGCATGGCCGCGGAGCAAGCCAGCATCCTTGCGTTCGTCACCAAGGGCTACACAGGCCCGCTGCCGGACGGCGTGACACGCGTGGAAACGCCTACGCGTTATGCATGGTTGTCGATCCGCGTGCGCGTGAACGGCCAGCGCGATGTGCGCGAAGCGCGCAAGCTGCAGACCGCAATGCGCATTGAAGCGCCTCCCGCCGATAAAACCAGTCCCACCACCGCCGGCGCCGCCTGGCCGAATGTAACGGCCAACACGCCGGCCGTGGTTCCGAGCGGCGACAAGGCCGAGTCACTCGATGCCACCGCGTACTTCACGCGCCTGGCCAAGGCCCTGGAAGACAATCCGCCCGTCCCCGACGATCCGCACGCCGTGACCCTGCTCGCGCAATTGGGCGTTAAATCGGGTGAGCCGGTGCAATTCCGCCCATCGGATTCGGCCTTGCTCGCAACGGGTCTCGCCGATGGCCGCGCGCGCGTCGACACGGTTCCCTCTAACGCGCTGAGCCGCAACGGCTGGGTCTGGTTCGGCGACGCCGTCGGCAACTACGGCACCGACTACACCTTGCGCGCGTTCCTTGCCAAACGTCAGCCCGCCAGCGGCACGAAGGACGACGAAGTGAAGCCCGTCGCTTTCCTTGACAGCGACGCCCACCCGCTCAACGGCGCAAACACCTACGTGCTGCACTTCGCGCCGAACCGGTTGCCGCCGGTGCGCGGCTTCTGGACCTTGACCGCGTACACGAAGGAAGGCGCGCTGATCGACGATAAAGCCTTGCGGCTTTCACTCAGCGACCGAGACCGCCTGAAGAAGAATCGCGATGGCTCGACTGACGTGGTCGTTTCCGCGACGTCGCCGGGCAAGGCGCGTGTGTCGAACTGGCTGCCCGCGCCGGACGGCGACTTCCAGTTGATGATGCGTTTGTACGCACCCAAGCCCGAAGCGACGTCGGGGGCGTGGGCGCCGCCGGCTATCGAACGGCAATAGATGCAGGCTGTACGGACCATCGCTGGTTCAAATTGACGCTGTCGCGTCGTATACTCGGGCCTTCCGTTTCCCCCAGGTCACGCGCGGTCTCATGACGCGTGACCGCGCTGTGAGGCCCGCATGGCAAGCCTGAACAAGACTTCCCTGACATCCGCCGGCCGTGGGCTGATCGATCGGGCAAATGCGGTTGCGAGTTCGAACCGCACGCGCCGGGTCGCGATTGGCCTGGTTCTGTTTGTCATCGTGATCGGGCTGCTGGGGTTTTTCGCGGCTCCCCCTCTAATTCGTCATATCGCCGAGCAGCAGATTTCCGCTCAGCTTGATCGCCCGGCCACGATTGGCCGGATTGCGCTCAATCCCTATACGCTCAGCTTCGAAGCCGACCGCGTTCATATTGGCGAGGCGCAAAGTAATCTCCCGGCTGATTCCAGAAGCAGCGATTTCATCGATATCGAACGGCTGATCGTATTGCCTTCGTGGTCATCGCTGTTCCGGCTCGCGCCCGTAATCAATGAACTGAAGATCGATTCGCCGCGCTTTCATATCGTCCGATACGACGCGCAGCGCTTCAACTTCTCGGATCTCATCGAAAAGTTTTCGAAGCCGTCTGCCAAACCGTCCAATAAACCCGCGCGGTTTTCGGTATCGAATATCCGGATCGCGAACGGGCGCATCGATTTCGATGACCGGTTGCTCAAGACGCAGCATGTGATCGATCAGTGGTCAGTCGGGATTCCGTTCATCGCCAACCTGCCTTCGACGACCGAGTTGTTCGTCACACCGTCGTTGCAGGCGCGCATCGATGGCTCGCCATTGTCCATCAAGGGCCGCACCAAGCCGTTCGCCGAATCGCGCGAGTCGGAAGTCGCGGTGCAGCTCGACGGACTCGATTTGCCGCAAATCGTTTCGTACGCGCCGGCGTCGCTGCCGGTGGCTGTCAAGAGCGGCAAGCTGTCGACCGATCTGGACGTGAGTTTCTCGCTCACCGGCGATTCGCCTGTTGTACGCATCAAGGGCACGGCCGATATTGCAGATATCGACGTGACGGATAAGCAGAATGCGCCGCTGTTCGCCGCGCAGTCGCTGCACGTGAATGCGGTGAATCTGGAGCCGCTGCGCAATGTTTATCAACTGTCAGAGATAAAACTGTCGCAACCCGACGTAAAACTGTCCCGCGATAAAACCGGCGCCTTCAACTTCCAGAAACTGAGCGGTCCGCCGGCCAACAACCCTCCGGCGGCTGAAACCAAGGCCGCGGCCGAGACGCAACCGCTGGATTTATCGATCAGACATATTGCGATCGACCAGGGTCAGGTCACCTTCAACGACAGCCTGATGGCGCAACCCGCGCAACTCGGTCTGAAGGCGCTGGACGTCACGCTCGACGACTTCTCGACGCTCGGCAAACCGCCCGCGCGTTACACGCTGAAAACCGCGCTGGATCACGGTGGAACGCTGGCGGCATCGGGCGGATTCACCTTGCCCGGCAAGGACGCCGACGCGAAACTCACGCTCGCCGATTTGCCGCTGCCGCCGCTGCAACCCTATGTGGCGAACGCGCTCGCCGCGCGGATATCGGACGGCGCGCTCAGCGCGAACCTGCCGCTCCACGTGGACTGGTCGACGCCCGAGCCGTCCATCCAGGTCGGCGCCGGAGACGTCTCGCTCAAGTCGCTGAAACTCGTTCCGACCGCAAACACGGCGCCGGTCGCGTTGGCTTCGGCCCAGGCAAAGATCACTAAAATCGATGTAGCCGCACGCACCGCCGCGTTGGAGAGCGTGACGCTGAACGGTCTTTCCGTCGATGCAAAACGCCTGAAGGATGGCAGCATCGACCTCGCGGCGCTCGCCGGTCCGCACGAAACCGCGCCGGAGGCCAGCGCCACGCACAAGGTGGAGAAGGCCAACGCTGCGGGTCCGGCGTGGCGTTATCAGATCGCGCAGATCGCGCTCAACGACAGCACCGCCGATTTCACCGATGAAACCACGCCGACTCCGGTGAAGCTCCATATCGCGCCGCTGCAGGTGAGCGTGAAGCAGGTCACCGATGACCTGACAAAACCGCTCGCCGTGGATGGCCGGCTGACCATGAACGGCAAGGGCACACTGGCGACAGCCGGGACGCTGACCATCAAGCCGCTGAGCCTGGCGCTGCATGTGGACGCAAGCCAGCTCGATGCATCGGCGTTCGAGCCGTATTTCGGCAGCTCGCTGAACGCATCGCTTTCCAGCGCGTTGCTCACCGCGAACGGCGACGCGTCTTACTCGGGAGAAGGACGCACGCTGAAGGCCGGCTACAAGGGCGACGTGTCGTTGTCGAACGTGCGCTTGATCGACCGGGTGAGTTCCCAGCCGCTCGCGGGCTGGAACCTGCTCGGCCTGACGAAGCTCAACGCCCGATACGACGAAAAGGGCGCCGATGTGGAAGCTGCGCGCGTCACCTTTGCCAACTTTTATGGCCGCGTTCTGCTTGATGCGCAAGGGAAGCTGAATTTGCGCGATATCGTGGTGAAGGACAAGACGGGCGGAAAAGCAACGACAGCAACGACAGCGACGACAGCAACGGCAGCCGCCGAGCCCGCGCCAGTGGCCTCCGCCCCGGTTGTGCCCAAAGCGGCATCGACATCGCCCACGCCCAATCTGCGCTTCGGCCAGCTCGTGCTGCAAAACGGCCGTGTGACCTACACCGATAACTTCATCAAGCCGAATTTCACCGCGAACCTGGTTGCGATCACGGGGACTATCGGCGCATTCGGAACGCATTCGACCGTCTCCGCGCCCGTCGATGTCGCCGCGAAACTCAACGCAAACGGGCCGGTATCGATCAAGGGCACGGTGAACCCGCTGATTGCGAAACCCGCGCTGGACCTGACCGCGAGCGCGCACGACGTCGAATTGCCCAATATCTCGCCGTATTCCACCAAATACGCGGGCTATCCGATCACCAAAGGCAAGCTGAATGTGGACCTGCACTACCAGCTCGCCGACGACAAACTCTCGGCGAACAACCATCTTTTCATCGATCAGCTCACGTTTGGCGACCACGTCGACAACGCCACCGCGACCAAGTTGCCGGTTCGCCTGGCCGTATCGCTGCTGAAGAACTCGCGCGGTGAAATCGACGTGAACATCCCGATTTCCGGCTCGCTTTCCAATCCGGAGTTCTCGGTCGGTGCGCTGGTGTGGAAGGCGATCGTGAACCTGCTGGAGCGCGCCGTGACTGCGCCGTTCTCGCTGCTGGCAAACGCGTTTGGCGGCGGCAAGAACGCCGAGGAACTCGGCTACGTGGAGTTCGACCCGGGCTCGTCCACGCTCAGCGACGCCGGCAAGGAGAAGCTCGACACGATCGCGAAGGCGCTGGCGGACAAACCGTCCATCAAGATGGATCTGTCGGCGCGCGTCGATCCCGCCGTCGATGAACCCGGCCTGCGCGCCGCCTACGTCGACCGCCAGGTGAAGCTCGCCAAGATGAAGGATGCAAACGACGACAACCCGAACATCAGTCCTTCGACCATCACACTTTCGCCCGATGAATACACGAAGTTCCTGACCAAGGCGTACAAGGACGCCGACTTCAAGAAGCCGCGCAACATGATCGGCATGACGAAGACGTTGCCCGACGCCGACATGAAAGCGGCGCTCGCAGCAAACGCGCCCATAGACGAAGCCGCGCTCGGCACGCTGGCGCAAAAACGGGCATCGGCGGTGAAGGCTTACTTTGACGGGAAGATCGACAGCAAGCGGATTTTCATCGTCTCGCCGCACATGAACGCCGATGGCATCAAGGACAAAGGCGCGCCAACCCGAGTGGATTTCGGCTTGCAATGACCGCTTTTAGACCGCGGTCAAAGAAGCGTATTTATTTAGGCATGCGCTGAAAAAACGACGCCGTCATATGGTGTATGGCAAAGCGCGCGGTTCATGGCATTTTCGTCAAACCGCGCTACACTCATCTCATTAATGCAGCGGCGCCGGGCGACGCGCATGACCGCCGTGGACATCGTTCCAGTTTCGTCCCGCGTCTTCGTTTCAGAGCCGTAAAAAATGCCGCCGAGCGTTCGCGTTTCAGACGCGAGCACGGATAAGCCAATATCAGGCGGCGTCCGGCACTTGGCATTTCCCCAACCGACTTCAGCGCTGCACAACCCGCAGGGAGAATCTCATGCTGTTGCATGATCTGGCTGACCGGTATGGTCCCGCTATCGTGTTTTTCAACGTGATGGGCGCCGCGCTCGGCCTGCCCGTTCCCGCCATGCCCACTCTGATCGTGGTCGGTGCTTCCGTCGCCATGATGGGCGCGAACGGCCATGCAGTGCTGCCGCATCTCGCGTTGATGCTCGCCATTGCCGTCGTGGGCGGCGTGCTCGGCGATCTCGTCTGGTTCCAGGGCGGGCGGCGCTACGGCGATCGTACGCTCAAGACCATCTGCAAGTTGTCGCTTTCGCGCGATACATGCGTGAAGAAGACCGAACGTTTCTTCGGCCGATGGGGCGTGCGCGTGTTGCTCGTCGCGAAGTTCATTCCGGGTTTGTCGCTGGTTTCCGTGCCGCTTGCCGGCGCCATGGGTGTGCGCACGCGCTCGTTCATTGCGCATGACGGCGTGGGCGTGGCGTTGTGGGCGGCGGTCGGATTGCTGGTTGGCGTGGCATTCGCGGCGCAACTCGACATGGTCTTCGCCATGATCGCGCAACTCGGACGACAAGCGCTGATCGTGGTGGCAATCGCGCTGGCGGGGTACGTGGCGTACCGCTACTGGCGCCGGAAGATGTTGATGAAGACGCTGGAAACGGCGCGCATCACAGTCGATGAACTCTATGCGCTGATGGAAAACAAGCCGGTGCCGGCAATCTTCGATATCCGCTCGTCTGAGAAACGCGTGCTCGATCCGTTCGTGATTCCTGGTTCCGTTTTCGCCGATGAACGCGAGCTCCAGAAGATCGTCGAGAGTTATCAGCCTGATCAGAAGATCATCATTTATTGTTCGTGCCCGAACGAGGTATCGGCGGCGTGGATGGCGAAGTCGTTGCGTAACGCTGGCTTCAAGGACGTCGTGCCGCTGACCGGCGGCCTCGATGCATGGCGTCTCGCCGGCCTCGAACTCAAACCGCTGACCGACTTCGGCATCCACGCCGCCGATACCTCGTTCGGGCACGAACAATAAATGATGAA
>NZ_JBSIPA010000318.1:0-7772 GCF_053574605.1 Caballeronia sp. M23-90
GCGGTCATTCCCGCGACCGCGGCCTCGATCACAGCCACGACCAACTCTGCAACCGTCCCGACGACCCGCACCGTCGCGTCTGGAGACAGCGCACAAAGCACGGCCCAGCCGAAAGCAATCGCCCGCAACACCATGGATGCCGACGCCGAAGAGCGCGCAATCCTTGAATCCGGCTGGACGAAAGGATCGTCGAAACAACGTCCGCCATCGCAATAGACAGAAAGAAAACGCGCAGCACACGATTCAGCAAGGAGACCGGAAGGAGACAACACGGCCGCGCCCGGAGACGCCGGCCACATTGATCAATGCGTGCAATAAACGTAGCCAAACACATTAAAACGATTCAAACAACATCATGCGCAAGACCGTACTCATGCTGTTCGCCCTGCTCGGGCTCGCCGGCCTGGTTGACCGCGCCCATGCGCAATCCGATTTCAAGATCGTCACCGGACCGGAACGCGGTACCTACATCCAGATCGGCCAGGACCTGGCGAAATGGGTCGCGGACCCCGCCAATATCAGCCTGGATGTGCTGGCATCGAAAGGCTCCGCCGAAAACGTGCAACGCATGCGTTACGAACCGGGCGTGAAACTCGCGCTCGTGCAGTCGGACGTGTATCAGGCCTACCTCGATATGGCGAAAGCCGGCAACGCCGAAGCGGGCAAGATCATTCAGCCGCTGCGCCTGATCATGCCGCTCTATAACGAGGAAATCTATTTCGTGGTGCGCTCGGATTCGCCGATCAACTACATCCACGAGATCAAGGACAAGAACATCAGCGTCGGGCTGATCGGCAGCGGCACCGCGCAATCGGCGACCACGCTCTACAAGCTGATGTTCAACCAGCCCATCCCCGAAGCGCAGACGCAGCACTACAGCAATGAGGACGCGCTCGCGAAGCTGATCGTTCGCAAGCTGGATGTGGCCATCATCGTTGCGGGGCAGCCTGCAAAACTTTTTCAGGACCTGAATCCGGAGCTGCTCAGCCAGATCAAGTTGCTGAAGCTCGATCCGTCGGTGCCTGAAACAGCGCGCGCCGAGCAGACGTATTTCCCGGCGACCATCCGCACGGCGAGTTATCCGAACTGGATCAAGGAAGACTCGCCCACGCTGACCGTGAAGGCGTTTCTCGTGACCTACGACTACAACCTGCGCGGCACGGTCGGCGTCATGACGCAGTTCGCGGATTCGTTATGTACGCACTTCGATGAACTGCAGGCCAACGGTCACCCGAAGTGGAAACAGGTGAAGCTCGAGTTGCCGCCGTTGAGCCGTGGCTGGAAATACTATCCGCCGATAGAAAAGCACTTGCGGGCGTGTATCAGGAAGACCGCGGCGGCAGGCTCCGCGGAACCGGCGACACAGCGCGCGCCGAAGCGCGCCTGCACCGATGCCGAAAAAGTACTGATGCTCTGCAACGAATGACTGAAGCGGTGGCGGATTATTTCGTCACCAGCTCCGCTTCCTCGGGCACCGCCGCGCCGCCGACCGGCACGTTACCCGCAACGTCGGCTACGCGCGGCTGCAGCAGCAACGCGACCAGACCGCTCCACCCGGTCTGGTGCGACGCGCCCACGCCGCGCCCTGTATCGCCATGGAAGTACTCGTGGAACAGCACGAGATCGTCCGAACGCGGATCAGCCTGTAATTGCGGGTACGCGGCCATCACAGGACGGCGACCATTCTTGTCTTTCAGGAACAGGCGCGTCAGACGTTTGCCGAGTTCATCGGCGATAGCATTCAGCGATAACTTCTGCCCCGATCCCGTTGGATACTCGACGAGAAAATCTTCGCCGTAGTACCGATGAAACTCGTAAAGAGATTCGATCAGCAAATAGTTGACCGGCATCCAGATCGGGCCGCGCCAGTTCGAGTTGCCACCGAACACACGTGAATCCGATTCCGCCGGCAAGTACTTCACGCAAAAACGATCCCCGTTATGCTGCAGCACGAAGGGTTCGTCCCGATGCACCCGCGACAACGCGCGCACGCCATAGTCGGAGAGGAACTCGCTTTCGTCGAGCATGCGTTTGAGCAGCGCTTTCATGCGGTGACCGCGCAGCACGGAAAGCAGCAGGCTGTTGCCCTTGCCCGGCTCATTCCATCGCGATACGAGCTTCGCCAGATCTGGCCGATGTTCGAGGAACCACGTCAGCCGGTCGCGCAATCCCGGCAGATGACCATGCAGATGCTCTTCGAGCACATGGACCGCGAACAACGGAATCAGCCCGACGATCGAACGAATGCGCATGGGCACGCTGGTGCCGTCGGGCAGTTGCAGCACGTCATAGAAGAACTCGTCGCGCTCATCCCACAGACCGGTGTCGCAGGTATCGCTGCTGCTGACTGCTTCCGCGATGTACAGGAAATGCTCGAAGAACTTCACGCCGATATCCACGAACACATGATTCGCGACCGCCAGTTCCAGCGCAATGCGCATCAGGTCCAGCGCGTAAGCGGCCATCCACGCGGTGCCGTCCGACTGATCGATGCGCCCGCCCGTTGGCAACGGCGCTGACCGGTCGAAGATGCCCACGTTGTCAAGCCCGAGAAAGCCGCCCTGGAAGATGTTTCGGCCGTCGGCGTCCTTGCGGTTCACCCACCACGAGAAATTCAGCAGCAGCTTATGAAAGACCAGCTCGAGAAAATCGCGATCCGGCTTGCCGGTAATGGCACGGTCGATCTCATAGACGCGCCACGTGGCCCACGCGTGGACCGGCGGATTGGCATCGCCAAACGCCCATTCATAGGCCGGCAATTGCCCGTTCGGATGCTGATAACGGTCTTTCACGAGCAGCAGCAATTGACGCTTTGCGAACGCCGGATCGATCAGCGCGAACGCCGCAGCGTGAAAAGCCAGATCCCACGATGCATACCACGGGTATTCCCACTTGTCGGGCATCGAGACGATGTCGGCGTTGCACAAGTGCCGCCAGTCGGCATCGCGGCCACGCTTGCGGCCTGCGGGCGGCGCTGGCTGCAACGGGTCGCCGTCCATCCAGCGCGTGACATCGAACATGTAGAACTGCTTCGACCACAACATTCCCGCGAGCGCCTGACGTTGCACGAGACGTTGATCTGCGTCGTCCATTTCGTGCTGCAGGCCGGCGTAGAACGCATCGGTTTCCGCGATCCGGCGAGCGAACAGCGCGTCGGTATCGAGCGGCTGGCGATCCGTGTCGGCATCGGCTTCGGGACGCCAGCGCATTGTCACGACGCCACGGCCCAGCGCCGGCAATTCGATCCTCACATGCGCGGCGGCACGCGTGCCGGTATCGCGACGGATCGCACTCTCTTCGCCATGCACGATGTAATCGTTGAAGCCGTCCTTGAACGGCCCTGCTCCTTCCGAACCGAACAGACGCCTGACGTTGGTCTCGTTTTCGCAGAACACCCAGTCCACGGCTGCGCCATTACGCGCTTCAGCGGTCACGACCATGGGCGCGTGTCCGTCGCAATGGGCAACTACACGTTTGCTCTTGGCGTCGCCCTTCAAGGTCAGCGACGGCTTCTGCGACTCTTTCCATGACCACGTATTGCGCGCCCAGATTTGCGGCAACAAGTCGATGGCCGCCGCACAGTCCGCGCGGTTCTCGACCGTCACGCGCATCACGATATCTTCCGGCGTGTGCTTCGCATATTCGACGTGGATATCGAAGTACTTGTTGTCTTCGAAGACGCCTGTATCGAGCACTTCGTATTCGGGTACGTCCGCACCGCGCCGGCCGTTTTCCGCGACGAGGTCATCGTAGGGAAACGCTGCGTGCGGGTACTTGTAAAGCATGCGCATATAGGAATGCGTGGGCGCGCCGTCGACGTAGAAATAAAGCTCCTTCACGTCCTCGCCATGATTGCCCTGCGCGTTCGTCAGGCCGAACAAACGCTCCTTCAGGATGGCATCCTGACCGTTCCACATTGCAAGCGAGACGCACCAGTTGAGCTTGTCGTCGCTGAATCCGGCGATGCCGTCCTCGCCCCATCGGTATGCGCGACTGCGCGCATGATCGTGCGGAAAATAGTCCCATGCGGTGCCGTTCTCGCTGTAATCCTCGCGCACCGTGCCCCATTGACGCTCGCTGAGATACGGGCCCCAGCGTTGCCAGCGCGAACAGTCGGTGGAATGAAGACGCGATCCTTCGATGGTGTCGAGCGACTTGGTAGCGCGCAGTGGCGGCATGGTGCGTCCTTAGGCTAGGCGTGACGGTAAGACCGATAATCTAGCGCGTTTGCACGACATCGGCATTAATCGTCATGAATCTGTGGCGAGCAGGCGCTCGAGGCGCATGAGTTCACCGAGCGACCACGCCTGGAATGGCGTGCCGCCGGGCGTGTGCGGTGCATCGCCGTCCGCGACTTCGGAGACATGATCGAGACCCGCCCGATGCAGATGATCGTGCAGCGGTTGCAAAAAGCGTTCACGGGCCTGCGTTCTCGCTGCGGGATCGTCGCGATGCACCCGCAACCACGCTTGCACGAACGCGCCGAGCAGCCACGGCCAGACGGTGCCTTGATGATAGGCGCCATCGCGTTCGAGCGGCGGCCCGGTGTATCGGCCCTTGTAGGCCGGATCATTCGGCGACAGGGTCCGCATGCCCATTGGCGTGAGCAAGAGTTGCTCGCATTGATCGACGATTGCGCGGGCGGTTGCATCGTTGTCGATCAGCGAAAACGGCAAGCCGCCGACAGCAAAAAGCTGGTTCGGCCGGATCGAACGATCGATCTCGCCGGATTCGTGATCCGCGTCCACGACGTCGTAGAGCGCGCCGCTCGCAGGATCAGTGAAACGTTGTTGAAAGGCGTAGGTCGCCCGCGTTGCAGGTTCCGTCCAGCGCGGATTCCACACAGCGGCAATGCGCAACGCATTGATCCACAACGCCTGCACTTCAACCGGCTTGCCGATGCGCGGCGTCACCACCCAGTCGCCCACCTTCGCGTCCATCCACGTCAGTTGCACGCCGGCGACGCCCGCGCGCAGCAGTCCGTCTTTCGGATCGGCGGCGATCTGATAGCGCGTGCCGTTCGTATAGCCGTCGAGGATCGCATCGACGGCTTGCTGCAAGCGGTTCCGGGTGTGTTGCGCAGCATGTCCCGCCGCCAGATACTCGTGCACGGCAATCACGAACCATAGCGACGCATCGACCGAGTTGTACTCCGGCGCACCGCCGCTGTCGGGGAAACGGTTCGGCAGCATGCCTTCCGAGATCGTGCCGGACCATTCGAGCAGGATCGATTCAGCATCGGCGAGACGGTCCGATGCGATCATCAAGCCGCGCATCGCGATGAACGTGTCGCGGCCCCAGTCGGTGAACCATGGAAAGCCGGCGAGGATCGTGCGGCCCTCGTTGCGCGCGACGATGTAGCTATCGGCTGAACGTTGCAGCGCAGATGGAAAGGCAGCGCGGCGCGCTTGCTCCGTGCCTGCAAGTTGCGCGGCGGATCTTGCCGCTCCTTCGTTCGCACTCAACACGAGCACCGCTTCCCCGCGCGATAAATCGAAGGAAAAGACACCCGGCGTCGCGAGGTCCTCGTTGAAGTCCATGCCGCGTTCGCGCTCGGCCGTGTAGCAGAAATTGCGATACCAGTCGGGTGCATGCACATACGTTCCGTTCGATACCGCAACCACCGCCGGCACATCGCCATACGCCTGCCAGCGGATCTGGTCACCCATCCCGGTAAAGTCGAAGTTGAACGCGGGGTTCTCGTGATGCAGCGCGTGATAATCGCGGCCCGACATCAGCGGCCGCACTTTGAGCGTCAACGTGGTGTTGTCCAGGCGCCATCGAAGCACCGTACACGCACTGTCCTTGGCGACAAAGACTTCTGCGGTGAGTACTTGCGTGTCGCTGATCTGATGACGCCAGGTCGGCCACGGTTCGGTATCGAATGAAAGCAGGCTCGCCGATATATCCGGCCACGCCGCTCCGTCGCCATAGCGTTGCATGGTAAGCGGAATGCGCGTGTTTCCCGATGCATCCTCGAGCCAGGCTTCCACGCCGTTCACGAGCACCATGCGTCCCGCAGGCGGATGGGTGGCCGTGAGCAACAGCGCGTGGTATCGGCGCGTGCGCTCGGTGCCGACGGTCCCGGAAGCGAACCCGCCGAAAGCATCGGCTTCGAGCCATTCGTCGTCGAGGCGCCCTTCGCGAGCGGGGGAATCAATGCGTGTCATGTCTTCGGTTGCTGCCGGTAAGTCCTGAGTCCCTTCGCTGCCTGCGCGCGGATCTTGTTCTGTACGAACGACGTCCAGCCGAGCAGCAGACCCTTGAGTCCAAGCGCCTGACGGCTCCAGGCCCAGAGATCGAAGTGATCGTAATGTTCGACGATCAGGCCGTCGCGAATCACGAAACGCGCGTTGATGCGGTTCACGACCATACGTCCCGTCTGCGAAAAACGATAGGTCGCGACCCAGTTTGCAGTCGCCGTTTGTCCGACCGACTTGATGTCGCCAAAGGTCAGCGAAAATTCCGACGCCCGCGCAAGCAACATGCGCCACATGTCGCCCGCTTCACGGCCGCGCAACACGCCGAACACAGGATCGCTGAACTCGACGTCGGACGCATAACATTTCGCCATCGCCTCGGCGTCGGAACGCTGGAAGGCTTCGTAGAAACGCTGGATCAATGCGGCGTTCGGGTCCGTCATGTTCGGTCTCTTCCAGGAGGGTCGGTTGACCGCGGCAACGAGAAGCTTAAACCATGAACATCGATACGGCATGAATGATCAGGCCAACCAGCCCGCCCACCAGCGTGCCGTTCACGCGGATGAATTGCAGGTCGCGGCCCACGCTCAGTTCCACGTCGCGCACGAGCGTGGCGTCGTCCCAGTTGCGCACGGTCGCGGCAATATGTTTCGCGATGCCGTCGCGCAGTTCCGGCGCGAGCGAACGCAGCGCGTCACGCATATGCTCGTTGATCGATTCACGCAACGCAGGATCGTCGCCCAGGGCGGCCGCAAACGATGACGCCGCGCCCGTCACTTTCCGGTTCAGCGTTGAGTCCGGTTGAGATAGATCGCGGCGTAGCCAGTCCTTGAATTCGTCCCACAAGCCGTTCACATAGGTCCGCAACTCGGGACGTTCGAGCCATTCGCGTTTGTGCTGATCGATCCGTTCGCGGAACGCCGGATCGCTCTTCAGCCGTTCGATAAACCCCTCCACCGAGCGGTCGAACGCCTTGCGCCGTTCGTGTTCGGGATCGTCGCTGATGTCGTGCAGCCATTTGGTCGCGCCGCGCACCAGGCCGCCTGCGAACTTGTTACCGAGATCCTCGGCGCTCAGGCCGACAAAACCCAGCATGCCGATGAGCTTCGGATATTCCTCTCCCGCCACTTCGATGATCTTGCCTGCAAGGATCCCCTGCACTTCCTCGCGGTCGAGCCATTGCGCGAGTTCGCGCAGGCCCTCGTCCAGAAGCAGTTGATGGCGGCGGTCCGCCGTCATGGTGGACAGCAATCCGCCGACTGCGCCCGCCAGATCGAACTGTTCGGCACGACGGCGCAGCGCTTCGTGAAGCATGGCCTTGACGCGCTCGTCGTCGATGAACTCCAGCATCTGGCCTGCCGCGGCGACCGCTTTCTTGCCGATTCCGCACACTGCCATCCTCCCGGCAAACAAGGCTCGCGTGGCCGACAACCTTGCCGAATTCGTCCGGGACAAGTTTCTCGGCACCGACGCCCTGGTCGCCCGGGTGAACGCCTTCGATCCCGCCGGTCGCCTTGCTATCTGGCTCGCCGAACCGGCAAACGCGGCGCTGCTCGGCAAGAAAGCGGTCGA
>NZ_JBSIPA010000319.1:0-7748 GCF_053574605.1 Caballeronia sp. M23-90
TCGCGATGGCGGCGAGCACGGCGTCGCGCTGCGCATTATCACGAATGCCGGTGCGGCCGCCTTCCACGCCCAGCTCCAGCAGCACGTTGATCTGCTTGTTCACATCGCTGAAAAACGCGCCGAGCTGATCGACGTTATCCGCCGAATCCACGAGGCAATGGAACTCGAAACCCGGGTCGGTGAGCAGCTCCGCGATCATGCCCATGTTGCGTTTGCCGACGAGCTGATTCGCCATCAACACGCGATGCACACCGCCGCGATACGCCGCGCGGACCTGATGCGCCGTCGCAAGGGTGATGCCCCACGCGCCCGCGTCGAGCTGGCGGCGGAACAATTGGGGCGCCATGGTCGTCTTGCCGTGCGGCGCGAGTTTTACGCCGTATTCCGCCACGAACGCCTGCATCCACTTCAGGTTGTGCTCCATGCGGTCCGCGTATAGCACGGCGGCGGGCAGGCTCACGTCTTCATCGAGCAGATTCCAGTCGAGACGCGCGGCATCCGCCAGGTGGACGCTCACGCCCGGGACCATGCCGAGACCCTTGCCGAAAGGATCGATTGTCGCCGTCTGATAGTTTGTAACTTTCATGTGCTGCTGCTCCATCGTTCGTTTGTATGTCTTCTGGCTCTTATTTTGAGACGCTGCCTGCATATTCCAGATTGACTCGCTTATGGTACAGAAAGTACGATGCCTGATAAATTGTTATTTAGTACCACGCTCCGCAAACACGCGCAAAAGGTTGCCATGAACGTGTCGTCCGAACCGCCAGCATTCGATATCGTCGCCCGGATCGCCGAGCGTGCGCCCGAATTGCGCACGGCGGAGCGCAAGGTCGCAGCACTCATTCTCGACGATCTGACCGGTGCATCGCGCGCGAGCATCGGCGCGCTGGCAAAAAAAGCGGCGGTCAGCATTGCGACCGTGACGCGGTTTGCGAAAGCAGTCGGCTGCGAGGATGTGCGCGAACTGAAGCTGCGGCTGGCGCAAGCGGCGGCCGTCGGGCAGCGGTTCTTGCGCGGCGGTGGTGATCGCAGCAGTGACGACGCGCTTCCCGATTCCCTCGCTTCCCGCATTTTCGACGATATCCAGACTACGCTCGCCCACAATCGCGGCGCATTGCAGGCGGCGCCGATTGCCGCCGCCGCCGATGCCCTTGCCGGCGCCCAGATGATCTACGTCTTCGGCATGGGCGGCGGGTCGACCGCGCTTGCCGATGAAATGCGCTTTCGCCTCGTGCGCCTCGGCCGCCCGGTGGCGTCGTATCAGGATGGTTTGCTGCAGCGGATGGTTGCCGCGACGCTCTCCAAAGATCACGTGGTCGTGGCGTTGTCGGTGACGGGACGCACGCCCGAGATGGTCGAGAGTTGCCGCGTCGCGCGGGAATACGGCGCTCGGGTGATTGCACTGACCGCGCCGGTTTCGCCGCTCGCGCAACTGGCCGACTGGCTGATCCCGGTCATCGCGAACGAAACGGACTTCATCTACAAGCCGTCGACATCCCGATACGCCATGTTGATGGCGCTCGACCTGCTCGTTACCGAACTTGCCGTGAAGCAGGGCGAAACCAGCCGCGAGCTTTTGCGGCGCATGAAACACGCGCTCGACGCGTATCGCGGCGGTGGTGATGAACGGCAGCCGTCCGGCGAGCCATTTGGCGAGCCATTCGGCGAGCCATTCGGCGAGCCTTCCGGCGAGTACTTCCGCGAGCCCTTAGGAGACTGAAATGGCATTGGATTCACAAACACACGCCCATACGCTGATCAAGGGCGCACGGGTTATCGATGGAACCGGCGCGCCCGCGGTTCAGCGTGACGTGGCGGTAAAGGACGGGCAGATCGTGGCGATCGGCGCGCTCGATCAATGGACGGCCGACAACGTGGTGGAGGCAGAAGGGCGGGTGCTGGCGCCGGGTTTTATCGACGTTCATACGCACGACGATACCCACGTCATCCGCTCGCCGCAGATGCTGCCGAAGATCTCGCAAGGCGTGACGACGGTGATCGTCGGCAATTGCGGGATCAGCGCGTCGCCGGTGACGCTCAAAGGCGCTCCGCCCGATCCGATGAACTTGCTGGGCGCGCAAGCCGATTTTCAGTACCCGACATTCGCGGCGTATATCGATGCCGTGAACGTTGCGCGTCCGGCCGTGAACGTGGGCGCGTTGATCGGGCACACGGCGCTGCGCAATAACCATATGGACCGGCTGGATCGCGGGGCTTCGCCGGCGGAAATCGACGGCATGCGCGCCCAGCTCGAAGAAGCGTTGGCGCACGGCGCGCTTGGACTGAGCAGCGGTCTTGCCTATGGCTCGGCATTCAATGCGCCGCCGGAAGAAGTAATGGCGCTGGCCGAGCCGCTGGCGCATGCCGGCGCACTGTACACCACGCACATGCGCACCGAATTCGATGCGATTCTCGACGCGATGGAAGAGGCCTATCAGGTCGGCAAGCATGCGCGCGTTCCGGTCGTGATCTCGCATTTGAAGTGTGCGGGGCCGTCGAACTGGGGCCGCAGCACGGAGGTGTTGAAGTCGCTCGACACGACCCGTGAAGGCCAACCGGTGGGATGCGATTGTTATCCGTACAACCGTAGTTCATCGACGCTCGATGTGAAACAGGTGACCGGCGATATCGACATCACGATCACGTGGTCCACGCCGCATCCCGAGATGGCCGGCAAGCTGATTTCCGAGGTCGCGGCAGAGTGGCGGGTCACACAACAGGAGGCGGGCAAGCGCCTGCAGCCGGCGGGCGCCGTGTATCACAACATGTCGGAAGACGACGTGCGGCGGATCTTGTCGCACCCGGCGACCATGGTCGGCTCCGATGGCTTGCCGAATGACCCGCTGCCGCATCCGCGTTTGTGGGGCGCGTTTCCGCGCGTGCTCGGGCACTACGCGCGCGACACGTCGCTCCTGCCTCTGGAGGAGGCTGTGCGCAAGATGACGGGGTTATCGGCACGCCGGTTCGGGCTGGCCGGGCGCGGTCTCGTGAAAGTGGGCTATCACGCGGACCTCGTTCTTTTCGATGCCGATCAAGTCCGCGATACCGCGACGTTCGCCGAGCCGAGGCAGACGGCGGATGGCATCGATGCAGTCTGGGTGAACGGCGTGCTGTCGTATCTGGACGGAGGGGTGACAGGACAACGGGCGGGACAGTTTGTGGCGCGTGGCGAGGGTTCGAAACTCGACGCGCTTGGGCATTTTTAACTTAAAGGATATTGACCATGAAACGATATGGTGTGGAAGGCGGTAAAGGACTAGGCGGTGCGGTGATGCCGTTCTCGCGTGCAGTTGAAGCGGACGGATGGCTGTTCGTATCAGGCCAGACGCCGATGGAAAACGGCGAAGTGATTGAAGGCGGGATCGTTGCTCAATCGCATAAGGCAATTCAAAACGTATTCGCGATCTTGAAAGAAGCCGGATATGGCGCGGAGCATGTCGTTCGTTGCGGCGTCTGGCTCGATGACCCGCGGGATTTTGCGTCGTTCAACAAGGTGTTCAAGGAGTACTTTGGTGAGCATCCGCCTGCGCGCGCTTGCGTGGTTTCGTCGATGGTGATCGACTGCAAGGTCGAAGTGGATTGTGTGGCTTATAAGAAGGCGGTCGAATAAGCGCAAGTCTCATTGGAGTTTGCCTTGAAACAGTCCCGAGCCGGGACTGTTTCTATATTCGTTGGCGTTGGTTGCATGTTTGTCGTTTGGCAAATTTTTAGAAGCGGTTTGTCACTGACCGATTGCGACGCGGGTAGCATTGTCAAGCCAAGAATTGTCGATTACTAATTTCTAGAAAACACGCGTTTTTTTACTGCCAGGGAATGACTTTTGGCTGTTGCGGAGTAAGAATACTGCTGTCCGAACGCATCCTTCTCTTGTTGCCAACTATACGTTTCACTGCTCGAAAACAAGCAGCCTTGCTGATTCCGAAACAATCTTTGCGCTTAATTTTCAGCAACGATATGTAATTAAAATTCAAAGAGCGCATCCCTTAAGATGATTCTTATAAAATCATATTTTTGCTCATATTCCTTGCCGGAATAACAGAAAAACGATAAAAGCTAGCTTTCAGCAGATTACAAGTAAAAAGCGCGATGATTGAGGAAAACAACGAAATCAAGCTGTATCAAGTCGAGTCGGCGAGGTACTTGCTCACCGCCGGGCAAGACATGATCAATTCGCACCTTAGGGAGGGGAAGGTTTGGGAGTCTATAACACTGCAGATATCTCAGCTTCTTTTAGAGAATATAAACAGCCCGGTCGTTGTCGATGTTGGAGCCAATCTTGGCGCGTTTTCCGTTCCTATCGGAATACACATCAAGGATAAAAATGGCCAACTTCATGCTTTTGAACCCCAGCGCCAAGTGTTTTACCAGCTTTGTGGGAATTTTTTTTCCAATCACTTAAAACACTGTTTCGCCCACCACATGGCTGTTGGCGATTATGACGGCAGCATTGAAGTACCTGTACTGGATTTAACAAAGGAAACAAATGTTGGGTCGCTGTCTCTTGATCCAAGCATTCGGCTGGAGCAAAGGATGCTTACCACGCAGCCGACCGAAACAGAGAAGGTGCGCATTGCTACACTCAATAGCCTGAACTTGCCGCACGCAGACTTGATTAAGATCGATGTGGAAGGTCTCGAGCTGGAAGTCTTAAAAGGTGCGAGAAAGTGGCTTGAGCTTTCAGGTTACCCCCCAATTCTATACGAGGTCTGGGGCGATTATATGAAAGGGCAAGTGGGAAAGAGAAATCGATTGATGAGCCTTGTGCAGAAAGGACTTGGATACGAAACTGTCATGTTCGGCGAGCTATGCATCGCTCAGCATCCGAATCGGAAAACCCTAGAAATCAAGAAAGAGAAGGATAACGGACTGGCTATCAGGAGGACTGCTGTTTAGTTTAAATAATTATTAAAATATGCCAGTCGCATTGAAACCACACGACTTGATAGAGAGTGGTTGGTGCGTTCGAACACCAGAGATGTCATATCAGAGTATCGAACGCTCCCTACAATTGATCTATCGTTTCAATAAGACTAATGCAGTATTAGATAAAGGCCTACTGCCGCGCAAGCCGCGTGTTATCCGGCATCGGCAGATTGAAGTTGGTCCGGAACGGGTTGATGTCGAGGCCGCCGCGCCGTGTGTATCGTGCATAAACGGCAAGGCGTTCCGGCTTGCATTCGCGCATTACATCCACGAAGATTTTCTCGACGCACTGCTCGTGAAACCCCGTGTGTTCGCGGTACGAAATGATGTACCGGAGCAAACCGGCATGATCGATCGGCGCGCCGACGTACCGAATCTGCACGCTGCCCCAATCCGGCTGGCCGGTGACCGGACAATTCGATTTCAGCAGGTTTGAGAACAAGGTTTCATCGACCGGTGATTCACCATGTGATGCGCTCAACAACGACGGATCGGGCGTATAAATATCCGCATCCAGATCCAGCCGGTCCAGCGACAAACCCTCGAATTCTTCCATCTTCAACTTCACGCCAAACTCATAAGGCGCGACAAGCTGAACCGAAACGTTCGCGCCGCAAATAGCGGAAACGTCCTTGCGAATGGCGGCACGAACTTCATCGATGGAATCGAAAGCCGTCTGCGAGAACGATCCCAGATACAGCTTGAACGACTTCGACTCCACGATATTCGGCGAATCCGCCGGCACGATGAACGTCGCCACCGCAATCTGCGGCTTGCCCTTGCGGTTCAGCCACGAAAGCTCATAGCCATTCCAGATGTCCGTGCCGAAAAACGGCAGTCGCGCCGTCAGCCCGATCGCCGCGCGGCCTGACGCCCGATCGATGGGAAAGAGCAGCGAAGGATCGTATTGTTCGCGGTACTGGACCGGCTTACCAAGGGGAGATTGTTCTGGCGTCATGATGCGTTCGCTATGCCATTCGGTACGTGTCCGGTCGCTGTCACGACGCGGGCCGATTCGATGTGGCCAATTTGGTCGTCGAAGAAAAAGTCGGGTTCGAACTTGGCCAGGAACGGGCCTTTGTTCAATCCACCGAGGAACATCGCTTCGTCGATTTCGATGTTCCAGGCCATCAGCGTCCGGATCGCGCGTTCGTGCGCCGGTGCGGAACGCGCAGTGACGAGCGCCGTGCGAATGCGCATCCGCGTTGCTTCATGGCTGAGTTTCTGCAGCTTGTGAAGCGCTTCGAGCAACGGTTTCAACGGACCGTTTGCAAGAGCCAGATCCTTCTTGCCGACCTCGTGCTCGACAAACGCGGGCAATCCCCGCGACTGAAACACTTGCTCGGCTTCGTCGGAGAAAAGGACAGCGTCGCCGTCGAAGGCAATGCGAATCTCGTCAGGATACCGGCTTGCCGTCAGCGGCGCTCGCGGAACGACGGTCGCGGCGGGGAAGCCGGCGGCGATGGCATCGCGCACATCGATCGAATTCGCCGATAAAAACAACGACGCGCGAAACGGTTCCAGATATCGAAACGGCGACTCGCCGCGCGTGAACACGCCGCGTTCAATTGCGAGGCCATGTTCCTTGCACGAACTGAACGCGCGCAACCCGCTGATGGGATCGCTGCGCGACAGGATCACGACTTCCACGCGCCGCTCGCTGTCAACGTTCAGCGCCAGCAGTTTCTCGATCAATGAAAACGCGATGCCCGGTTTAGCCGGAACGCTCAGGCGCGAACGCTGCAGCGCTTCGTATTCGCGCAGATCTCCGGATTCGTAGACCTCGTTTTCTTCCTCGAAATCGAACAACGCTCGCGACGAAATCGCGACCACCAGCTTGTCATCGAGCGTGAACGCCATGCGCGGTCAGGCCAGGAACAGCTTGTAGACCGGGTTCGCGCCTTCATCCCACCACGGGTAACCCAGCGTCGCGAGGAATTGCCCGAACGCGGCGTTATCGGATTGAGGAACCTGGATACCGACCAGGATCGAGCTCGTGTCCGCGCCTTGGTTGCGGTAATGGAACAGGCTGATATTCCAGTTCGGCGCCATCGATGAAAGGAATTTCATCAGCGCGCCCGGACGCTCGGGGAATTCGAATCGCAGCAGGCGTTCGTCCTGCGCGAGCGGCGAATGGCCGCCGACCATGTAGCGGATATGTTGCTTCGAGAGTTCGTCGTGGCTGAGATCGACCGTGGCAAACCCATGTTCGATAAACGCATTCGCCATCTGCACGGCTTCGTTGCGCGTCTTGATCTGCACGCCGACAAAGATGTGCGCGGCGTTCGAATCCGCGATCCGGTAGTTGAACTCGGTCACGCTGCGCGTGCCGACCAGTTCGCAGAAGCGCCGGAAACTGCCGCGCTCTTCGGGGATCGTCACGGCGAACACGGCTTCGCGCGCTTCGCCGACTTCCGCCCGTTCCGCGACAAACCGCATGCGGTCGAAATTCATGTTCGCGCCGGACGTGATGGCAACGAGCGTCTTCGCTTCCAGCGCTTCGCGCTCGGCGTAGAGCTTCGCGCCCGCAACAGCCAGCGCGCCCGAAGGTTCCAGCACGCTGCGTGTGTCCTGGAAGACGTCCTTGATGGCGGCGCAGAGTGCGTCGGTGTCTACCGTGACGACTTCGTCCAGCAGTTCGCGGCAGATCCGGAACGTTTCCTCGCCGACGAGTTTTACCGCCGTGCCGTCCGCGAACAGGCCGACTTCGCTGAGCGTGAGGCGTTCGCCGGCGGCGATGGATTGCTTCATCGCGCATGAATCGATGGACTGCACGCCGATCACGCGGATCTCCGGGCGCACCGCTTTCACGTACGCCGCGACGA
>NZ_JBSIPA010000031.1:0-28439 GCF_053574605.1 Caballeronia sp. M23-90
TGGCCGACAACAGAAATTGAAGCTGCGCGAGAGCGACTGCCTGCGCCAGCACGACCCGCCGATGGTCGAGCCAGGCCCGCAGGATCATGCAGGCGACCGTGCCGGCTGCGGCAAGGGCAATTTGTCCGAGCGGCGCGCCTTCCAGCGCGAGCGCGAGCACGCGGCCAAGGAAGACGAAGCGCAGGACGCCAAATCCCATGGCGATCAAACCAAGGGCCACGGCGCCGGCCACACGCAGCCGCAGCCCTGCCATCATCATCCATAACTTGCCATCGAAATACATCCCTGCCTCCGGTTGGTCACTGCTTCGGTCGATAGGACCTTACCTTGGGCCGCAGGGCGAGGCAAAAGATGGTTTTTCAAGGGGTGTTGAATATCCTACAATACCCCGATGTCCAATATTCCTTCTCTGACAGCGCTCCGGGCCTTCGAGGCGGCGGTGCGGCTCGGCGGGTTCGCTCGCGCAGCGGCCGAGCTGAACGTATCGACCAGCGCGGTGAGTCATCAGATACGCGGCCTGGAAGATACGCTGGGCGTGCGGCTGCTCGAGCGCAGCACAGGTATCGGCGGGATTCGCCTGACGGCGGCGGGGGCGAGCCTGCTGCCTGCAGCGAGTGGCGCACTGTCACTGCTGGAAGACGCATGTTCGGAAATCAAGGGCGTCGCGAGGCGACTGACCGTCTCGGCCAACGCACCGTTCTCCGCCATGTGGCTCGCGCGCCGTCTTGCCGAATTTTCGGGTTCCAATCCCGCGACGCCGCTCAACGCCATCATTCAGGATGGCGAGCCGGATTTTGCCCGGTACGACATAGACCTCGCTGTCGTGCATGTCGCTGATCACGCGTTGCGTCCCGATGACATCGTCCTCTTGCAAGAGGACGTCTTTCCGGTATGCAGCCCCGAGTTGCATCAGTTTGCATCCACGGCGGTGTGTCGTTGCCGCCTGCTGCAGGAGGCGCACGAAAATTTCCCTGAACTCAACTGGCTGAACTGGTCGGCCGAGTTCGGGCTGCCTGACGATTTCGATACCAAGATTGTTCGCTACAGCAGCTTCAGTCAGGTGATCGGCGCGGCAGTGGGCGGCGCAGGACTTGCGCTTGGCCGCTCGCCGCTGATCGAGCCGGAACTGCGCAGTGGCCGGCTGGTGCGCCTGTTTCCAGAGCTTTCACGTCCGGCTTCGTGGCGGTTTGTCTTGCGCCGCGGACCCACCCGCCGCCACAGGATGCTCGATCCCCTGATCGATTTCCTTCGCGCGGAGGCGGAGGCGGGGACAGGTGTGGCGCTGGACCCGTCATCCTGACCGTGCTCAAGGCACCTGCCAAGACGGCGCACTACGCTAATCCACCAGTGCTGCAGCCGCGACCGGCCACACGAACGGCTGGCTGAGAAGCTGCTCCAGATCGTGCGATTTCAACGGCCTGCTGTAGTGATAACCCTGGATCTCGTTGCAGGCGTTGTCGCGAAGGAAGGCGAGTTGCGTTTCTGTTTCCACGCCTTCCGCGATCACCTTGAGATTCAACTGGCGCCCAAGCGAGATCACGGCCATCGCGATTGCGCGGTCATCGTCCTTGCCCGGCAGTTCGCGAACGAATGACTGGTCGATCTTGAGGCGCACGATCGGGAAGTGCTTCAACGCGCTGAGACTCGAATATCCCGTGCCGAAGTCGTCTATCGACAAACGCACACCCATCTCCTGCAACTGCCGCATTGTCGCGATCGCGCCGTCGAGATCCTGCATGATCACGCTTTCGGTCAGCTCCAGCTCGAGATACTGCGGATCGAGGCGGCTTTCGCTGAGCGCATGCGCCACGCGCGACACGAGTTCCTTCTGCAGGAATTGCCGCGCGGACACGTTGACGGACACCGTCATGGGTGCGAAGCCCATGTCCTGCCACAGCTTGTTCTGCATGCAGGCCTTGTGCAGCACCCAGTCGCCGATGGAAATGATGAGGCCTGTCTCCTCCGCAACCGGAATGAACGTGGCGGGCGAGATGTTGCCGTCGGTCGGATGCTGCCAGCGCAGCAGCGCCTCTACCCCGAACACGCTTTCCGTGCGCAGGTCGACTTGCGGCTGATACTCGAGATGAAACTCCCCGTTCGATAACGCCACGCGCAACTGCTCCTGCAGCCGCAGTTTTTCGTGCACCTTGATGTTCATCTCGTGCGTGTACATCTGGTAGTTGTTGCGCCCGAGTTCCTTGGCGCGGTACATGGCGGCATCGGCGTTCATCAGCAGGCTTTCGGCGTTGGCGCCGTCGGCCGGATAGCTCGCCACGCCCATGCTGCACGTCACCCGATATTGCTCGCCGTTCAGTTCGACCGGTTCCATGATCCGTTCGCGGATCTTCTCGATGGTCTTGTGGATGCCCGGCCCATTCTGCTCTTCGTCAAACAGGACGATCACGAATTCATCGCCGCCAAGACGAACCACCGTATCCGTTGCGCGCAGGCAATCGGACATGCGAGCCGCGACCGTGCGCAGCAGATCGTCGCCCGCGCGATGCCCGAGGCTGTCATTGATGAGCTTGAAGTTATCAAGGTCGATGAACACCACCGAGACGCCGCGCTCGTATCGCCGCGCATGCAGCAGTACCTGATTCAGGCGGTCGGAGAGCAAGGTACGGTTGGGCAAGCCTGTCAGCGCGTCATGATTGGCCATGTGCCGGATACGCTCTTCGGCACGATGCCGTTCGATGGCAATGCCCGCAATGCGGGTTCCCATTGCGATGACTTGCGATTCGATCGCACTGGGCTCGTGCGCGTCCTGGGCGAACAATGTGAGCGCGCCCAAGGCGCTGCCGTCGTGCGCGAGGATGGGAATCGCCCAGCATGCCTGGAAGCCGCTCAAGCCATACGCCTGCATCTGCTCCATGAAAGCCGGGTCCTTGCTTGCGCCCGGAATGTAGACGGGTTGGCGTGTGTGAATTGCCCGGCCGCTCGGACCTGCATCGAGGCTCACGGGCGAGCCGTTGATCCGCTTCCGGTACAGCTCGGAAAGCCCCGGCGCGGCGCCCAGTTTCAGATGCAGGCCGTCGTCGTCACGCAGCAACGCGACGCACGCAACACGCGAGATCTGCGATTCGAGCAGGCTTGCAAGATAGGACAACACCTCTTCGAGCGGCGTGCTGGTCGCGATCATTTCGAGCACCCGATTGTGCTCGGCGCGGCGCACTTCCGCGCGCTTGCGCGAACTGATGTCGCGCATGATCGCCACCACGCCGTTGTCCACGCGCACTACCTGACGCTGGAGCCATACTTTCGTGTCGTCGGTACACAGGTGCATCCATTCGTGTTCGTGGACCGTTCCGGTTTCCGCTACAGCCGCAAATTCATCGAACATGCCGTTCTGGCGCGCATCGGGGAAGATCGCGTCGAGACTGCGGCCAACCAGCATCTCGCGGGGCAGTCCGAGCACGACGCTGCCACGCCGGTTGGCGTCGGTCATGACGAAGCCGAGAAGATTGCCGGCGCCATCGCGCTCCGAACGAAAGACGAAAAACGCGTCGAGGCTTCTTTCCGATGCCGCGTAATAGGTCTGCTGCGCCTGCCGTGCGCGGCGGCGGCTGACGGCAAGCTGCCAGCTCGACCGGCTGAGCGCAGCGGCAAGCACGATCAGCAAGGCGCTGGCAATGGCCGTCCACAGGACATAGTTGTGCCTGTGCTTGCGAAAAACCGATAACTGCTCGCCCTGGCTGAGCCCGACCATCGCAATCAGCGGAAAGCCGTGGATTGCGCGGATGGTGGTGTAACGCCGCACGCCCTGGTCCCACGGGCCGACCCTCGCACCGCTCGCAAGCGCCTGCTGCGCGACTGCAATTGCCACGGTCGATATCGACCTGCCCCACGACGTGGACTCGCCCGTTTGCTGGGCGCGCACGACGCCGTCCGTCCCGGCGAGCAGCAGCATGCCCTTGTCGCCCATGCGGGCATATTCATAACCGCTCGTGAAATAGGCCGGGTCCATGGCGAGCATCACGCTGCCGTTGAAGCTGCCATCGGCGTGCTCCAGGCGACGGCTGAAGGTGATCTCGGGCGTGTCAGTATCGTGATTGAGGCTGACGCGGCTCACGCAGGGCATCGATGCATCGATCTGCGCACGCAATGCCGCGAAGCACGGGTCCGTCGAGACATTCGAGGGCCCATGCGACCCGGACGCTGCAAACACGCTTCCGTCAGCCCCCGCGACCGACACTCGGAAAACGATGGACGGCGGCAGCAGGCCCTTCGCCTGCAGCTCGTCCATGGCTGTGCCGCCGTTGGTTTCGTAGGCGTACTTGACCGTCTTGAGCGTCTGGTCGATTGAACTGAGGTTGCGCACCAGTTGTGCTTCATAGGTGTCGGCGATCTCACGGCTCGACTGCGCAGCCGTATCTTCGGCAACATCGCCTTCAACCGAAATCAGATGGAACACCGCTGCCCACGCAATGCAAAGCAGCAGGCCCGTGAAAACGGGTATCAGGATGTAGGCCTCGGCAAGCCGTTTCACGATCGCACGCGTTCCCCGCACGACTAATTGCGTGCGTTTCGCGGCAGCATTGCCTGCATCGATGGCACGTTCCGGCTGTCGGTCTGAAGTGCCGCGTTTCGCGGGTGACTCTCGGCGATTGAAGTTCATCGTGCCAATTCCGGTATCTCACTGCGCGATATGGAAAAAAATCGCATTCTGCATATATGGGGGACAAGGCGCCTTGTGAGCGCCTTTATCATGCCGTGCCGCCTTGCGCTAGTTGAGCGTCAGCAGCGGTTTGACACTTGCATCGATATCGCGGGAATCCATGTATCCAATGGCGTTCGGCGTCTCGGCAAGCGCTCGCTTGATTGCCGCAGGGTCCTGCACTTCGCGGGGCGGCTGGCCGCGGCCGGTGAAAATCAGCTTGGACCAGTAAGCCTTCATCTGCGAAGAGGACTTCCCCGTGATCCTGCGGTAGAACTCGCTGCGCGCGGCTGCATCCTCGGGCAGATCGACGGGTATGGCGCTGCCGCCACCCGGGAAGTAGGCCGCGCGGCCGAGGAAGATGTCCGCGATCTGCTGTTCGCTCAATGCCGTGAGCGTGCTCTTGGTGGATACGACCACGATGAGCTGGGCCATTGCCGACTCCCCGGACAACCCGAGAAGCATGGCGATCAATGCTGACCTGATGTATTGGTGGGCGTTTTTCACGGTGCACTCATCAGAAGACGAAGTCGAGCGCGGCGCTGATCACATTCGTGCCGCTGCCGAGTTGATAGTTCGGCTGGAAGTTGATGAATGAGCCGGTTGAATTCGCAGGCAGCCAGACATGGTCGTACTGCACTTTAAGATCCACGTTCTTGACGACGTCCCAGCGCAACCCGAACGAAATGTCCTTCTGCCCCATGTTGTAGTTGTAGGCGAGAGTGGGGCGGTCAAGAGAATGCGCTTGCCGAGTAGGTGGCGAACGGCGTGAACTTGCCCAGGCGATAACCGCCTGTCACATAGCCGCTCACGTAGCCCGGCGTGACCTGGTTCACGGTGACGCGTGCGAGTTCGCCCTGAACGAACCACGGGCCACTGTCGTAAGCCGCGGCGATGCTGTAGACATTCACCGGTTCTTTTTCAGGCAGGAAATCCAGCTTGACGTTGGCGTGAAGATATCCGGCGTGCAGCGTGAGGTTGCCGTATTCGACGGTATCGAACACACCGGTGATCGCGGTTCCATATGCCTTGAGCATGCCCGGGTTGACGTGAAACGAGCTATAGCCGTACAGCAGTTGAACCGTGTTCGCGACACTCCCAAGGCGTAACCGGTACGACATGTCCGCGCCGTCGCTATTGGTGATCGGCACAGTGTTGTACACCTCGATCGGCACCCGCACCCAAGGATTTGCATAACCCACGTTTCGGTAATCCGAGTTCAGGAAGGTGGGCAGTTCGATCCGCCCGGCGCGCACGCTCAGATCCGGCGTAATGGCGTACTTGACGTTGGCCCACTCGAGCGTTGGCACGAACGTATTGTTGTAGCGATGCTCGGACACAATCTGGACAATAGCCGATAGCTTGTCGGTGAACTGGCCGGTGAGCTGCAGGCCGATCTTGCTGTCGTCGGCGAAGTCGTACTTGCGGCTATGGCCGGCACCGTTCGGCTCGAATGCGGTACTCGTGAAGTCGGCCGAGTCCAGGCTCGAATGGGTCATGCCGAGCGTTCCGAAGCCGCTCAGCGTGAACATGTGCTGTGCGTTGTCCGGAGCCGGGGTGTCCTCCGCCAAGGCAGAAGAGACGTACGAAGCGCAAAGCAGTCCCATCGCGGCGATGCTGGCGGTGCCGGTGATCCACTGATGCAAATGGCGTTTTCTACTCATCATCAAGACGTTACGTTGCGGGTTGTATGTGGCTTCTAACGGCCTGGCCAGAAGAATCTTGATAGTCAGATGAGGTTGTTGACGGGGTGTACGGCAGTTATTGAAATGGGATCAAGCACAAGCAGAAAAAGATGCCGGTGGGTAAGCCTGTGTTTGTGCTCGAGGCAGAATAATTAACCGACAAGAAGCAGCGTGTTGAAACGAAAGAGAGTTCGCTGGTCAGAGTGATATACATCAGGAAACCTAAGTACTACCTGAATTTTTCGGGCAAACGGGCGACGCCTTGGCATCGCCCGCATGAAGCTCAGCGAGTCAGCCGCAGGATGCCGAGATTGCCGGCAATCTGCTGGAAGATCGAGGTGAGCGCCGCGTTGGTCGGCGCATGGTAGTAGTTACCGGGTGACGCGCAGCTTTGCATGGTCTGCTGCGCTTGCTTGCTTGCCGAGTCGGTCCCATAGGTCCCGAACGTGATGGAATAAATGGTGATGCCTTCGTTCTTCATCGCGTTGCAGACAGAAAGCTGGAACGTGTTGATGTCCGACACGGATGTCATCGAACCGTTGGTCGGGCCGCCTGTTGGCGCTGTCAGCGTGCTGTTCCCGACGCCGGACAGACCGTTGAACGACGGGGACGGCATGATGCCATTTGCCGTGCCCGGGTCGTTCTCACCATCGGTCAGGACGATCACCACGCGTTGCAATCCCTGGGTGGTCGCTTCAGGGCGGGGCAGGTTGGCATCGGACGATATCCAGCCGTTTGAACCTGACACTTGCGGCGACCACGCCGAAGAGACCATGCGCCATCCCCACAGCAAGCCGGTAGGGATGATGGTCGAACCGTTGGCCTGCATCTGGTTGATCGCGCTGTTCAGTGTATTGATGTCCTGCGTCAGGAATTGGACCGGTTGGATAGAGCATGGTCGCAACTCGGAACTGCCGTCTGGATCTCCGCTGCCATTCTGATCCCACGTGGTCGTAGAGGGCGGCGTCTTACCGGTGGCGAGCGGCTGGCCCCATGCGTCGTAGATGGGGGTTGAGGTGACTATGCCGCAAAGGTTGGTCGAGCCGTTGGTCTGATAGGTGAGCGGTACGTTGAGCACGTTGTTGACGCTAGTGACCGTGCAGTTCGTCTTGTTGTCGAAAGTTGTGATCTTGAAGCCTTGCGGCGGCACGTTGTAGTAGAACGGAGTGAAGCCCGGAGAGTCGGCTGGAGCATAAGCTTTCGGGTAAAGTTGTTTCGCGCTGCCTACGCGAGGTTCCACCGGGCATCCGGCCCAGCCTGTTCCCGTACGTGACGCCTGGTACTTCGACGAAATGCCCGCCGAGTTATAGCTGTTGTTGTCGCTAGCCGCAGGAGTAAGCCAACTGCCTGAGGATGCCAATGACGCCCCGACGTTGACCATTGTCGTGAAGGGTACCAGGCCGACGTACGAGCGGTTTCCCGACTGTCCGAGTACGCTCGACACCAGCGCGTTGGCCGCGGAACGCAACCCATCGATCTTTCTTCCTTGCGTGGTGTCAGTGCTGGCGTAATCTTTCATCGACCCGGTGTTGTCGAGCACCAGCGCGAGCTCCAGCGTGCTTTGCGGCAGGCGAAATGCGGAGTTGCCGGCGGACACCGTTGTGGTGTCCGGCGTATCCGGCGATCCTGAGCCAGAATCGCTGCCGCCGTTTGGCAGGTTTTTACCAAAGAAAATGGGTGCGAGCAAGGGGATCGAGCCCGACGCCGAGAGCTGGATGGTCTGCCCGGTTGCAGGGGAGCCGTTGATTGTCGCATTGAAGTTCGCGTCGGGCATGATGAGGCCGAGGTAGCCTTTCGGCATGTTGCCGTTGTAGAACGCTCGGGCGTCCGCCTTCCACGCAGAGGAGTCCTTGCCGGCGGCATCGGCGTAATGTGCGAGGTCCACGCCGGCAGAGATGGTGGCCACATCAAGCGCCATTTGCATGCGCGCCTGCGTCATTTCGTAGTCGATGGCGTCAAGCGCGGTGCACATTACACCGAACATCAGACTGGCGCAAACGGCGAACATCATCGTGACAACGCCGCTGTCTCCGGTTATCAACGTTGTGACGGATCGCGAGGCAACGACTGGTGCGCAGGATTCGTGAGTAGGTGTCATCGGATATTTACAGAGCGCGTTACAGCTAACCCGAAGTGGCGAGTGTGAGCGGCAGGCCCGAGCGCTGGCGTACGTAAACCACTTTGTAGATAATCTGCGTAAGCGGCGCGTCAGCCCAAAAAGGGGCTGTCATAGCGAACGGTGTGTAGGTGTAGAACACCTCGACAGCGGTCGCCGAATCACCTGCATAAAACGGCCAGCCGCTGGGTAGAAGGTTTGAGGATGTGATCCTGGAAGACGGCGCGTTCTTGCCCATCCACGACGCTTTCTGAGCCCACGCAATCGTCGGCGAGCCCTTTGTGGGCGGGATCAGTTGCACGACATTCGCGCCGCAACTGTTTGTCGTGTCGCAAATCGATGTGAGAATTATCCCGCCATTTGCCTTGAGATCAGTTGGTGCGGCGATCAAGGTGGCAGCCTGCCACACCGCGCCAAGATTGCTCGCGTTAGTAGTGGACTGATCGTTGATTACTTGCGTCATCTGACCAACAGAATTGGCGAGCGTAAAGGCTGTCCGCTCGACAATACTAACCGCCCGCATGTACAGATACATCTCGGTGAACCCGAGCAGGAGGAGCAGCATCAATGGAGCGATAAGTACAAACTCTATCGCCACAGCCCCGCCGTCCGCACGCATGAAACCTCGCAACGGCGAACGTGAGAGGGAGGCAGGGCTTGACTGCAAATGCAGGCGCTGGAAAGGACTCTTCATTTTTCGTTCTGGACAAGATAATTGCGCTGGAAGGTGAGCGTACTCATACCAAATAGCTGGGGAATACCAGAGAAGCCTGGCATGGTCACGGTGATGTTGTACGAGACAACGTTGCCAAAAGTGCCTAGGTCATTCGTGTAGCTGCTGGTACCCACGTTGCCGTAGTTGCCATAGTTCAGCGTGGCGATAGTTACGGTCGCGCCCACGTTCTGCCAGCGTCCAAGAATGGTCATCACGATTTTTTTCGCCTGTTCTGAGCGCGTTCCTGAACTCGGATCCACTGTCGTCAGCCCGACCCGCGACGCGGCTTGTGCCGCGAGTTGCACGGATGCATCCACGAACATATCCAGTGCTATTTCTACTGTGCCGAGGATAAGAATGAAAACCATTGGTCCGACAATCGCAAATTCAATGGCCGAAACTCCGCGGTTGTCGCCGAGCATCCGCGCAAAGAGCGCGCGCAAGCTACGCGGTCCCGGCGCTTTCATCGAACGCTCGCCGACTGGATTGCGACCGCCGGTATTGGCTGCACCTCGGCGAATCCTGCGGCTCCCGCCTGCGACAGATGTGCTCGCTGAATCTCGTAGAAACGCAGGTTGTCTTGCACTGACGCTTTTGGAAGGTCATGCCCCAGAATCTCGGCGGCGGCCTCGTTATTGCCCATCAGTCCATAGGCGAGTGCGAGGTTTTGGCGGGCCTGTGGCGGCGCGCTGGGGTATCGCGTGACGTCGAGCAACACATTGGCGCCCTCGCGCGGATTGCCGCCAAGAATGAGTGATAAACCGAGATTGACGCTCAACATGGGGTCGCCGGGATTCGCGGCGAGCGCCTGCTTGAGCACGGCCTGAGCGCCGGCATGATCGTTGTTCAGGTCGAGTGCTGCACCAAGCCCGGCAGACGCCGTCGGATCGTTCGGAACGCGCGAGAGTACGTCGCGGTATGTCCTGATCGCGTCGTTGAAGCGGCGCTGGTGGATCGCCACGCGTGCTGATCCGATCGTTGGCGTCACCGCAGCAGCATCGATCTTGATGGCGCGGTCGTAGTAGACACCCGCTCGCGTGAAGTCACCCACAGCATAAAGCGTGTTGCCAAGTCCGGTAATTCCCGCAACCGAATTCGGGTTAGCCTGCAGCACCTTGTTGAACAGGGTAGTCGCAAGTTCAATATTGCCCGAGTCAAGTGCGGAGTCCGCAAGCCGCAACTCGCTCATACTGCTCGGCGTGTTGTTTTGAAGAACAGGCCTTACTTCTGAAACCTGCCGTGTCGTGGTAGTGCAGGCGGCGCATGCCGCAAGTGTAAGTACTCCTAGCGTCAGCATGAAGAAACGTCGGGCGGCGCTGTCAGTCGCGGACAGGCGACTGGCGTCTTGAGCTTTATCGATTTTCATTGTGCGGCCACATAAGCAAGAAGTTGGATGACAGCCGGACCGGCCGCAATCGCGACCACCGCTGGCAGAATGAAGAGCATCATGGGCACGACCATTTTTGGTGCGAGCTTTGCGGCTTTTTCTTCGAGCGAGACAATGTGAGCAAGCCGCTCGGTGCGCGACAAGGTGCGCAATGCCGAGGAGATTGGCGTGCCGTAGCGCAGCGACTGTGTAAGCGTGGAAATCAGTGCGCGGATCGAAGGCAAGTCGATCCGTTCCGCCAGTTCCCGCAGTGCTCGGGTGCTGTCGCCGGAGAGCTTGAGTTCGTCGGCGGTCAGGGAGAATTCGTCGGAGAGCGGCGGGCAAATCATTGCAAGCTCATCGGCGACCCGCCTGATACTGACGCCCAGACTGTTGCCCGCGTTCGTGCATATCACGAGCAGGTCAAGCGCGTCCGGCAGGCATCCAGCCATGGCCTTGCGGCGGCGCGACGAACGCCACGCGACGAAGTATTCCGGCACGATCATGCCGGCTATGAAGACCGCCAGCATCAGGATGCCGCGGAACGCAGGGTAAGCGCCAACAACGGGAATGTTCGATCCCAGCATGACAGTGAGCGCTGCGCACCCCAGTCCGAACAGGAACTTGATCGCAAGCAAAACCGACACCGCACGCGGGCTACGATAACCGCTCCGGACCATGGTTTTTTTGAGCTTCAGCCGGTGTTTTGTATCGAATAGCGGGAGCCTGTCACCAATTTTTGCCAGCCGCAGCAGAATCTTCACCCGTTTCGCTGGTGCCTCGTCCGACTGGTCGCCGCCACCATGCTCGGTGCGCAGATCGAGCGACATTGTCCGCGTGCGCTCTGCAATCCGGCCACGCTTGCCTCCATGTTTGCTCACCCACCAGATTGCCAGGCCCGCGAACAGCGCAAGTAACATCGTCAGGTTGATGAGCGTCTCAATGCTTTCGTTGCTCATCGCGATGTATCCAGTTTGGACATCTTTTTTACCACCATCAGTCCAATCGAGATCGAGATGAACGCGAATGTCATCAGTTTGTGGCCCGCAGGTGTTCCGAACAGCACCAGCAGATAATCCCGGTTGAGGGCGTACATGCTTAGCATGATGACCACGGGAATCGCGGCCAGGATCTTTGTCGTTATGCGCGCCTCGCCGGTGAGTGCCATGGTCTTCTGACGAATTTCGCGTCGGGTCCGGACAATACCTGCGAGGTTTTCTAACGTCTCGCCAAGCTGGCCGCCAGTTTCACGTTGTAAAAGCAGACATACGCAGAAAAACGAGAAGTCCGCGATCTCGATACGCCTGACTGCAACCGCCAGCACTTCCTCTAGATCAAGGCCGACCTGAAGCGCGTCGCTCATTAACTTGAATTCCTGTCGCAACGGTTCGGGGCATTCGTCGGCTGCGGAGCCGATCACGTGCGTGACTGGTACCCCGGCACGTACAGCGCGCACGATCATGTCGATGACATCGGGGAACGAATCGAGGAAGCGCTTGCGAAACCGGTCAATCAGAAAACGATATGCCTGAACAGCTCCGAGCGCAGGCAATGCCGCCACCAGGACGGGCGTTGCGATATCCGGCAGCGGCATGAAAGTCGTCATGGCCAGCGCCAGCAACTCGCCCGCGATCGCCGCCCCTATCACGATGCGCAACCCCTTCGTCCCGGCAACAGTATTCAGGCGTGCAAGTTTTGGCCGGGTCCAGCGCGTAACGGTGTTATCCCTCTTGATTACATTGAAGAGGTCAGTCTCAAACGTTCCCCTGGTCTTCTTATTGGCGGCAGTCGTTGCGAATGCGAGGTGCATGCGCATCTTGATGCGAGCGTCCGGCTGATTCTTACGAATGTCCTGAAACACGAACATCATCACGCCCAGGAGCAAGGCGGCGGCAAACGAACACATGGTCAGGAGGTCGACGGTGCTCATGGCTTCATCGCATCAAGCAGGGCGTCTTCAAGCCCGTAATAGGCGGCTCGCGCGATAAACGCCGGCCGCATGGCGCCGACTTCGAACACGCCCTTGACCTCTTCACTGTAGGCCGTCGTGTCGTAGCGGAAGGTGAAGAGGTCCTGCGTGATGATTACGTCGCCTTCCATGCCGACAAGCTCGGTAACGCGCGTGATCCGGCGCATGCCGTCACGCATCCGCTCAATCTGCACGATCATGTGAACGGCGCTTGCAATCTGGCGGCGGATCGACAGTAGCGGCAAGTTGCCGTTTGCCATCATGACCATGCTCTCCAGTCGCGTGATGCCATCACGCGGTGTGTTTGCGTGGATAGTGGTCATCGAACCGTCATGGCCCGTGTTCATTGCCTGCAAGACGTCGAACGCTTCCGGTCCGCGCGTTTCACCAAGGATGATCCGGTCGGGACGCATCCGCAGCGCATTGCGAACGAGATCGCGCTGCGCAATGGCGCCGAGCCCTTCAGCGTTTTCAGGCCTCGTTTCAAGGCTAACCACGTGTGGTTGCACGAGTTGCAATTCGGCCGCATCTTCAATGGTTATAGTGCGTTCGCCTATATCGATGAAATGCGAAAGTGCGTTGAGCAACGTTGTCTTGCCGGAGCCCGTACCGCCCGACACGATGATATTCAGGCGGCAGGTACTGGCCAGCTTGAGCACGTTCGCCATCTGCGCCGACATGTTGCCCTGCTGCGCCATCCGGTGCAGCGTGATGTTGCGCTTTGAAAATTTCCGGATTGAGATGGTGGCGCCGTGAATGGCGAGGGGGGGTAGTACGACGTTCACGCGGCTGCCGTCGGCGAGACGCGCGTCGACCATCGGACTGCTTTCATCTACCCGGCGGCCGACCCCTGCCGCAATGCGCTGGGCCACGTTGATCACGTGCGCGTTGTCGCGGAACTTGTAGGGCGTCAATTCCAGCCGACCATGGCGCTCCACGTAGACCTGGTCAGGACCGTTGACCAGCACGTCTGTGATGGTTTCATCGGCGAGAAGCGGTTCGATCGGACCGAGGCCGAACATGTCGTTGAGCAATTCGCCCACAATCTGCCCGCGCTCGGTGACTGTGATATTCAGGCGCTCGCGTTCGGCAATCTCACCGACGAGTTTCTCAACACCCGGCTTCATTTGCTCGCGGCCTTTACCGACCACGGCCGACGCGTTCATCGACGCAAAGACGGCAGCCCGGATGGTCTTGAACAGTTCGGACCGAACCAGCGTCTCATTGCCGTCGCTTGCTGCGGGAGCGGGAGACGAAGACATAGCTGGACGCGACGCCTCGGTCGACTGCGTAGCCGCAGAAATGACCGCTTCAAGCGAAGCCAGAGGATCGACAACGTCGCTGTCGGACAGTATCGTGTCGAGTTGCGCAAGCAATTTCTGACCGAACATCAGCCTTTCCTCAACTTGAGTTTCTGGAAGAACGTGAGTTCCGGAGCGGAGTGTTGTCCGGTCAGGTCCCGGCCAATGCGCGCGATGGTTTGATTGAATCCTGCGGGAGCTTTCTCCATGACCGGTTCGCCGAGATTCTCTGCAATCGATACCGCTTTCGTCTCGAACGGAACTTCATAGAGCGTGGAGCGACCCACTGCATGCATGAAATCCGCGGGCTGCACCTTGCCGGCCGTTGCTGAGTTAGGATTGTTCAGCAATATGGAAGTCGGCGGATTGTTGTCGCGATCTTCGATGAAGCGCAGCAGCCGGATGCTTTCGCGGGTGCAATGCACGGTGCGGTCAGCGACCAGATAAACCCGCGCTGCGTGGTCGAAAGCTTGCTGGGCGAGTACTGTGGAAGGCGTATCGATGTCCAGGATGACGTAGTGAAAACTGTCGCACAGCAGGTCTAGCACGCGCGGAAGCGCGGCCGCCTCGAACGGCGCCGTTGCACCCAGGTCGAGTTCCGAAGACAGCACGAACAGACGGCGGCTCTTTGCGACCAGCGTGCGCTCGACATACTGCGGATCGAGCCGGTTCACGTTGTGCAGGACATCGGTGAGGCCGTTGTTGCTCTGGATGCCGAGCATGCTGTTCGCCGCGCCGCCGTGGATATTCAGGTCGACATAGGCGACCCGACGATGCGTCTCTTCAGCGAGATGACGCGCCACGTTGAGCGCGAGCGTCGTTACCCCCACGCCGCCGCGCGCACCCGCAAACGCTATGGTCTTGCCGGCGCGCGTCATGGTCACAGGGTTGACCTTGCCGTCCTGCACGCTCAAGGTCCGCTTGAGCAGTTCGACGGTCAGCGGCTTGACGAGATAGTCGCGTACCCCAAGTTTCAGCAGGCTGCGGAACAGTCCGACGTCGTTGCGCTCGCCAAGCGCGACTACCTGTACCGACGGCTCACAGACTTCAGCCAGCCGGCCGAGATCGGACAGGGGCATGGTCGAGCCATGCAGATCGACCAGCAGGAATTGCGGCGAGCGTTCTATCTTCGACAGATATGCGATCGCTTCATCAATGTTCCCGAGGACAATATGCACGTGCGGCATTGCCTCCTCCAGAACGAAGCTCTTGAGGATCTGCTCGGTCATCCGGTCTGTCACGAACGCGATGAAGTCGGCGACCCGCGCGCCCGATTTCGCTTTCGATACCCTGAACTCTGTTGTGCTCATGTGTTTTTCTCGCAAGTGTCGGTGACGGTCGTCACTTGGAATCGCGCGATGTCGCGGTGTCTAGCGGAATGACCCGGCCATTCTTGTAACGGTGCACGGCGCTCGCCGCTACGGCTGCGTCGGCCGGTCCGAGTTTCTCAGGCGCGACCAGGTCCTTTGGGTTCGCGATCTGGGCGGCCAGATTGGTATAGGTTGCGCAGCCCCATTGCATGCTCGGCCGGTGCCAGCCGGCGTCCGTCAGCACGGAAGGGCGTGAAAGGCTGTCGCAGTCAGGCGCCAGCGCCAACTTGCCATCGAAGCCGATTGTCGTCTGGTCGGGCATGCCGCGCGGCGGCTTGAAACAGCCGCTGAGTCCAACAGCAAATGTACACACGAGAATAAGGGTGAGACGGGCAAATTTCATGGTGTCTGGCTCAGTAAACGTAACCGGCTGCGCCGACAAGACGCGGTTGTGCGGCGCCGGCCGGTGCGCCGGCTTGACGGCTGAAGCTGTATTCGACGTCATTGCTCGGCGACGTCAGCGATTCCAGCGGCGAGCGCAGTTTCGACGGGTCCGTTGGCTCGACCAGATACGGCGTGACCATGATGACCAGCTCGGTCTTGTTGTTCTGATAGTTCGTCGATGAAAACAGTTTGCCCAGAATCGGAATCGAGCCCATGCCCGGGACCTGGGAAATGATGTCCGTTGTATTGCTCTGGAGCAGCCCGCCAATGGCGAAGCTTTGGCCGCTTCCGAGTTCCACGGTGGTATCGGCACGACGAACGCTCAGTCCCGGCACCGTGATGCCGCCCGTGGTGACACTCACCGACGTATCGATCTGACTGACTTCCGGACGTACCTTGAGGCTGATGCGGTGATCGTTCAACACGGTCGGCGTGAAATCCAGCTTTACACCAAACTGCTTGAATTCAACCGAAATCGCGCCGTTGGTCTGCGATACCGGAATCGGGAATTCGCCGCCCGCGAGAAAGCTCGCTGTCTGTCCCGAGAGTGCCACGAGGTTCGGTTCTGCTAGCACCGTCAGCAGGCCTTCCTGATTCAGCGCATCGACAAGCGCTCGGATATCGACATTGTTCGTCTTGAATGCGCCGAATAACGAATAAGCGTTATTTGTCGGTAAGTTGACGGGGTAGGTGGTGCCACCGGCCGCGTTCGTAAGCGGCTGGTTGAGGTTATAGATCGAGCGGCCGCTGAAAATCCCGCCGTAGATATTTCCTACCGCGTTGCCCATCGCCTGCCAGTTGATGCCTAACTGCTGCGTGACATTGCGATCAACTTCCGTAATCCGCACGCGCAGTTGCACCTGCAACGGACGGTCGATTGCCATGCGGTTGACCAACACTTCCTTTTCCGCGAGATAAGGCGTAAGTGAATCAACAACGGCATCGGCGTCGGTCGAATTCGGGGCTTGTCCCGTCACCATCAGCGAGCCCTGACCGGTTGTCAACTGCACATTCATGTTCGGGAAACGAGCGGCGATCATCGTGCGCAGCGAGTCCATATCGCGTCCCACGTACACGGTGCGTTGAACAAGCGTCTTGTTGTTCGTGCCAAGCACATAGAGCGTCGTGGTGCCGGCCTTCTTGCCCAGTACGAACACCGCTTTCGGTGACGGTACATGCACATCGGCCACGTTCGGATCAGCGACGAACACCGACACTGCGTCCTCGTTGAGGCGAACCAGTACACCCTTGCCCGCGCCGACTTCGAGCGTGCCTTGCGCCGGATCCGCAGGTGCATTGGCGTACGTGTTATCCGGAACAGCAGTTGAACGGAGCGTGCCAGGGCGCGCGAGTTCATGCGTGGCTCGTGATGACGGTACGGGCGACGCGGCAAATGCGGGCACGACGCATAACGCGCCGCACGCGGCAGCGAAGGCGATCGCCCCAAGTTCCTTTCGAATCGAACCGGACTGCAGTTTCATGACTTTCTATCCTGGCGAGTGGACACGATTCCACCGGTTTGCGCGTGCATCAGCGCGGTGTAGGTATGGCAGGCAATGGCGGCACATCGCCGGGCGCCGGCGTGCTGTTGGCCTGGGCAACGTTTGTCGTCGCGTCTGCTTTTTCAGAACCTCTGTAAATCGTTACCGCGCGGGGCATTGCGGGGATCGACGCGGTCGATCTAGACGATGAAGTGGCCTGGATCACGCGTGCCCGCGGCAAGTCGCGTACCGCACGCGAGATGTCGCCGGCCCATACGGGTGCTGACATCGCTGCGCTTCCTGCGAAAGGCGCCGCCGGGTCTCGCGTCACGGTTGCGAAGCTGCGCAGTGCGAGCGAAAGGCTGCCGAGCCTCGCGGCAACCGCGACGACTTCGCCCATATGCGGCGTAACTTCCAGGGTGACTGTACGGGCGCGGTTGTTGGCATCGGGTGCATCGCCCGTCTTTGGACGTTTGATTTCCGAACCCACTGCAAGCACGCGCACATGCTCGACCACCGTCTCACTCGATACCGCCAGATCCGGCGAATCCGTGCGTCGCTCCATTTGCTGCGTCAGCAACAGGTCTACATAATCACCGGGCTGAATCAGACCGGCGTTTCCCGACACGTCGTCTACGGCAACAGATACCGCGCGCATCTCAGGCTTGAGCGTCGCCGCAAGAAAGCCGGGCGCGTTCGGCAAGATGACGTCGTCAGACACGAGGACCGTGCCGATCACTGCCGGGTGTCGTAGCAGTGCACCTTTCAGGTCAGCGGCGCCCGGCGCACCGGAAATGATCGCGTTGGGCGGAATGCTATCGACAGGGAACTTTTTCCACGTAAGGTCTTCGTCGCGCAGCAACAGTCCTTGCGGCAGATCCGCTGCGCTGACGAGGACCTTTTCTGTGGTAACCGGCTTGGACGTCGAGTGCGACGCACTCACCACGACGACACGCACGATCAACGCGATCAGGACTGCACCCACCAGAAGCACGCTGAATTTGATGATGTTGGACATAGGGACGCCGCCTATCGCGTCAATAACATTGGGAGCAAAACTTGCAGCACGATCACCGTTCCGCCGCCTAGCGCAAGTGCAACTCCATAAGGCACGCCACGTGTGCCGGAAAACATCGCGAGTGCTCGCATCGGGTGTGAGTGGTGCTCGGGATTCATGCGTTTCGTGGCAAAGCTGACGAGCGATACCAGCGTCCCAATGACGGAAATCAATGTCAGCGCGGGAATCGACAAGGTTAGTCCGACCCAAAGAAAAATCACTGCTGCAAGTTTTGCATCACCTCCACCCAGCAAGTTTGCAGCGAACAAGAGGGCGCAAAACAGAAACACGCCAAACGCAAGCAAGACATGTTGCATAACATCGACGAGTGGCATCTTGATAATCAATGCTTCGACAAAAAACAGCGCGCCTACGGTCAATACCACCGTCGTGGGCAAACGCCGGAATCGAATGTCAAATACTGCTAGCCACAGCAGCGCGCATATGACTATTAGACGAATGGTTAAAGGCAGCATCACGTTGGCGTAATCCGGAAAAAGCGGAGATCTAGCTGCTGGCAGTAAGATCTCCTGACAAAGCGCTTATTTTTGCGCTGCTTGCTGCGCGCTGACCTTGGAGAACACGGACGTGAACATCGTATTTACGTCCGTTTTAAAAGTCGTGAACATGGCGCCGAGAGCGATCACGACGATGCCTGCCAACACTGCGTATTCCATGGCGCTTACGCCACGCTCGTCACGAACAAATGCCTTGAGAACTTTGCGCATCTTTTACATCCTTATAACGGTAGGTAGTTGACTCGCCCATTGCGTGCAAGCCGGCCAAAAACTTCCCCCGCCATCCCTGCCGATGAATCTTTTTGGACACGCTCGGCAGGGAGGTGGTGAGCCTATTTACGGCGTGCTTAAAACGAACTTGAGAGCGGGCGGCGGTGTCGAGTCAATGCTCCCGCGCCATCCTGGTGGATTAAACCTGGACATTGAGTCCAAATTCGCTTTGGTGAGTAGAATGCAGATCGTTGCAATCGTTTGCGTGTGGTTCGTTCCGACGAAATCAGTAATAAGTACGGATGCGAACCGCTTCAAAAAGATTTTGCGGGAATAGGGCGAAACGCCCCTTAACCAAGAGTTTCAATGCGCTCGACGAGCCCCATGGCAAGCAGAAAAGGTCCGTTTGCAACGGGCGGCACTGCGTGGGTCCCCTGCGGGTGAGTGGGTCGGCGGGCTGCCTGCCGCGTTGGAAATATAGTGCCTTAAAGTCCATGGGCCGCCGCGCCGTTAAAGGGAAGAATTTCTTCTGCCCGAGCCTCGCGCATGCATGGAACAGAGAAGTTCGTTGGGTGTTAGCAGCTATTTCGTTTTCCACGCGAACTTTGGAGAGCGGTGCGGGATGTTGGGAGACGATTTCACAAAATTATCTTTAACGACAACCAGTTCGGTTCACTAATTAATGATTTCGAAAGCTAAATGGAGTTAGTCGAACCTCCTCGATAACCCATGCTTCATCTGCTCGACCTAAAGTTTTCCGGCGACGTTCCGTTACTTCATTGTCGGCTTGCTTAGAAAAACGTCTCCCTCGTGCCTTTCCAAAACCAAAAAAACATCCATGAAACTGCTCTCAAAGCTCATGTTGCTGACGCTGCCCATACTTGCTGCCTGCGGCGGCGGTGGCGGCGACAGCAAGACCTGCACGACCGACCTTGCCAATCTACAAAAGTCGTGCGTCGCCAACCCTTCACACGCATTGCCTGAAGGTTTCTGGTACGGCTCCGTGAATTCGGCGCAGTCGGTCGCGGCGCAAACCATCGTCCTGGAGTCAGGGCAGTATTACAGCATCTACACGCAGAACGGCTCGTTTATCTGGTTGATCGAGGGCATCATGACCGCGACCGATGGCGCGTTCACTGATTCTGCAACGGTCGGCTTCCATACATTCGGAGCGATTCGCGCCGGCACGTTATCAGGTAATTTCACCGACAAGAGCGCACTCACTGCGACGACGAGTCTTTTCGTCAGTCCGGATACGACAGCCACGAGTTTCAACGGCAACTACAACGCGACGTACGATACACCGATCGCCGTCAGCGACGTTGCACGCACCTGGAGCAGCGGCGCGGGGGTCTCGCCAATCTCCACAATCACGGTGGCCGCAGATGGTACTGCAACGGGTTCGCAAAATGCATGCACGTTTACCGGCAGCTTCAAACCGCGCTCGACTGGCAAACATCTGCTGGACGGTACGCTTAATTTCACGGGTCTGTCGTGCGCTCTCAACAACGAATCGATGCCCGTTGAAGCGACCGTAGTAAATGGGCTGCTCACGGTTGTTGGCGTCACGCCGCAACGCGACCAAGCGTTCTTTTTATCTGCTCAGTAAAGTCGATTCGATATCGATGAAATGGCGGAATGCCTGCATTCCGCCATTTTTTTATCCATGACCGCTCGTTGACAACGAAGTTCGCAACCTCACCCGGCCGATTGGTATTGCGGCGTGTGATTCGGCGTTCGCGTCGATCGAAATAACCATTCGATCCGCAAGCTTGCGTCGTAAGCAGCAATTGCCTCCGCATGGGTCAAGTCACAAGGCAACGCATGCGGTATCCGCATGGGCGGGGCTGCAAGCACCAGGACTTCTCACGCAGATAAAATTCGCCAGCAAACGTTTGCATTTCCTGCACAACATTTGTCGACACTAAAGTTGGCGTGGCAGGCCCCGTTAAGTAAAGCAATGTGCAGTACATTCGCTTTCGTTCTCTTGCACGACGAAGGCTGGCCATTAACGTCGCGAGCACGACTTAATTTCTCGTGACGCACCCAATACACGAAAAAATGAATCTCCAACGTATGCAAGTAAAAACGAAGCTGGCAACCGGCTTCGGCGCGCTCACCGGCGCAGTACTGATCGTTGCGGCATTATCGGTTCAATCGCTCAGTGCATCGAACCAGCGGTTCGAATCCTTTGTGAACGGGATCAACACCCGGGCGAACATTGCGGAAAGAATTCGTACCGCCGTCGACCGGCGAGCGATTGCCGCGCGCAATCTCGTGCTTGTCACCAAGCCTGCTGATCTCGAGATCGAAAAGGCCGCGGTCATCCAGGCTCACGAAGACGTCCAGCACAATCTCCGAAACTTCGACAACCTGGTAGCGGGCGCGAAGGACGTGACGCCCGAAGTGCGTGCACGCGTCGAAGAGATCAATCGGGTTGAATCGTTATATGGTCCCGTCGCACTTGCCATTGTCGATCTCGCGCTCAAGGGCAGGCATGATGAAGCGATTGCGAAGATGAACGACGAGTGCCGCCCGTTACTCGCAGCGCTTGTCAAGGCAACGCAGGACTATTCCGATATGACAAGTCAGCGCGAAGCAATGCTCGTGGGTGAGTCAGCTCAACACTACGCGATATCGCGCTTGTTGCTGATCGCTGCCTGTGTGGCAGCGGCCCTGTCGGCGGCGATTGCAGGTGCGGTCATCACACGCAGCATCCTGCGCGCTCTGGGTGCCGAGCCCGATACATTGAGCGAGGTGGTGCAGCGGGTTGCAAGCGGTGACCTGAGTGCCGTTGCGGGCGCGGACAAGGCGCCCCCGACAAGCGTGCTTGCTTCAATGAGCACGATGCAAACCAAGCTCGTCGAACTCATCGCCAACGTGCGGGCATCAGCCGACAGCATTGCCACTGGATCGAATCAGATCGCAGCAGGAAACGCGGATCTTTCGACTCGTACTGAAGAACAGGCCGCTTCGCTCGAAGAGACGGCATCGAACGTTGAGGAGCTCACGTCGACGGTTCGGCAGAACGCCGAGCATGCGCACCAGGCACGAGCGCTTTCGTCGACGGCCACTACTGTCGCGCACCAGAGCAATACGGCCGTGAACCGAATGGTTGCGACCATGTCGGAGATCAGCGTGCGCTCGGAAAAGATCGCGGATATTACCGGCATCATCGAAGGTATCGCATTCCAGACCAACATTCTTGCGTTGAATGCAGCCGTCGAAGCCGCCCGCGCTGGAGAAGAGGGGCGTGGTTTCGCCGTCGTGGCAGCGGAAGTACGTTCCTTGGCGCAACGCTCATCCAGCGCGGCAAAGGAGATCAAGGAATTGATCGAGGCGTCGGTGGGCTGCATCTCGGAAGGCTCGTCGCTTGCTGGAGAAGCGGGCATGACCGTGGCGCAGGTACTGGAAACGGTCTCGAAGGTCAGCGATATCGTGGGTGAAATCGCAACGGCATCGAACGAGCAAAGCAATGGTATCGAGCAATTGAGCCAGACGATTTCGCAAATGGATCAGGTGACGCAGCAGAACGCCGCCCTGGTCGAAGAAGCGGCGGCGGCATCGCAATCGCTCGATGCCCAAGGCCGTCGGTTGACACAAGCGGTTTCGCTGTTTCGTCTGACTCAGAACACGGCAACGGCGTAGCCCGGTCGGTGCATCGTTGCATGAAGAGTTCTAAAATCAAGACCATGCTGAGTGCTGAACTGTCTGCTAACGTACTTCGAACCGTTTAGCGGGACCAAAGACCCACAATGCAATCACACACGAGCGAGCAAGATTCAAGGAACCATGTGGCCTGTCTTCAAGGCAGCCTCTTGAATGCCGGCGATGACGTCTACCGACGCCTGGTAGAAGGCATAACGGATTACGCAATCTACATGCTGGATGTGGACGGTATGGTCGTCACCTGGAACGCCGGCGCCCAGAAAGCCAAAGGCTACGCAGCGAGCGAAATCGTCGGACGGCACTTCTCCTGCTTCTATTCAGTCGACGAACGGCTCGACGATCTGCCGGGGCGCAATCTCGAAACCGCGCGCACCACAGGCAAGTATGAAGCCGAGGGATGGCGGGTGCGCAAGGACGGCGCCCGTTTCTGGGCGCATGTGGTTATCGACGCGCTGCGCGACCCCAATGGACGTCTGTTCGGTTTTGCGAAGATCACGCGCGACTTCACCGAACAGCGACGCATGCGTGACCACGCCATCGATCACGAACGGCGCTTCCGCTATCTCGTGCAAAGTGTGACCGACTATGCGATCTACATGCTGGATACGGACGGCATCGTGTCCAACTGGAACGCGGGTGCCAAGCGCACGAAGGGCTATTCGGCGGACGAGATCGTTGGCCAGCATTTCAGTTGTTTCTATACGCCCGAGGATCGTGATGCCGGGCTGCCGGCGCGCAGCCTCGCCAAGTCGCTTCACGACGGGCGGTTCGAGACTGAAGGTTGGCGAGTGCGCAAGGACGGCACGCGCTTTTGGGCGCACGTCGTGATCGACCCGATTTTTGACGATGATGGTGAGCTCTTCGGCTTCGCGAAGGTGACGCGCGATCGTACGGAAGCGCGTGCGCTTCAGGAGCAGACGCGCGATCACGAGCGGCGCTTTCGCTTGTTGATTGAAGGGGTGACCGACTACGCCATTTACATGCTGGATATCAATGGCATCGTCTCGAACTGGAACGCCGGGGCGCAGCGCGCAAAGGGTTACGTGGCGTCCGAAATCGTGGGCAAGCATTTCTCCTGCTTTTACGATCCGGCCGACCGCGAGCTGGGATTGCCGCAAGCCGGGCTGGAGACAGCGCGCACGCAGGGCAAGTTCGAGGCGCAAGGTTGGCGGGTCCGCAAGGACGGCACGAAGTTCTGGGCGCATGTCCTCATTCAAGCGATCTACGACGATGACGACCAGCTATTCGGCTTTGCCAAGATCACGCGCGACTGCACCGACCAGCGCGAGACAGCGCTCGCGCTTGAGCAAACGACCCGCAATCTGGACCTCGCACTCGACAACATGGTGCAGGGCCTCAGCCTCTTCAACAAGCGCGGACGGCTGGTGTTGTGCAACGGCCAGTTCGCCCGCATCCTGTCCATTCCAGCCGGCAGCCTGCCTGGCGGCATATCCTTGCGCACTTTGCTGCGCCGCGTTTGCGAGCATGCCCATGCGCCGATAGGCGAAACAGCGGCGACGATCACCGACTTGCGCCGCAAGCTGTTACGCGCCACGGAACCGGGGCAGACTCAGAAACACATCGAGTTCCAGCATCGGGGACGAAGTATCGGGGTGGTGACACGACTGCTTTCGCACGGTGGATGGGTCTCGACCATCGAGGATGTCACCGAGCGCAGGGTCGCGGAGCAACGCATCAGTTACCTTGCACATCACGACCATCTGACTGATCTGCCAAATCGCGTCACCTTCCAGGCACGGCTCCAGCAGCTAGCCGGCACGTGTTCGGAAGACCGTCCCTTTGCGCTGCTGTATCTCGATCTGGATCGCTTCAAGCTAGTCAACGACACGTTGGGTCATCACGCGGGCGATGAACTGCTGAAAGCGGTCTCTCAGCGCCTGTGTGCGTCGCTGCGAGCGAGCGACCAGCTTGCTCGTCTGAGCGGTGACGAATTCACCATCCTCCAGGCCGCCAGCCAATCTCCGGAAGACGCAGCGTCTCTCGCCGAGCGTTGCATTGCCAGACTGGCTGCGCCGTTCGATATAGCGGGCAACGAGATCAATGTTGGCGTGAGTATCGGCATAGTCCACTGCACGAACGCCGGCACCGATGCGAGTATCGTGTTGCAGCAAGCTGATCTTGCGCTCTACAAGGCCAAGCGTGAAGGCCGCAATTGTTATCGGCTATACGAACGGGGCATGAACGATCCGCTTCGTCTGCGCAACGAGCTCGAAGACGAGCTGCGCAGAAGCCTGCGTGCAGACGAACTGGCGGTGCACTATCAACCAATCGTCGACGCCCAGACAGGTCAGATCACCGCGTGCGAGGCGCTATTGCGCTGGAATCACGTGCGGCGCGGAAACATGTCGCCAGTCGAATTCATTCCCATCGCTGAAGAGCGGGGGCTCATGCCCGAACTCGGCGCATGGGTTTTGATGAGAGCGTGCCGCGATGCATCGCAATGGCCGGCGCATATCCGGCTCAGCGTGAACGTCTCGCCGGCTCAGTTGCTGTACGAGGACTTCACGGGGACGGTCCAGCGCTCACTCAGCGTGTCGGGGCTGCAGCCGCATCGTCTGGAACTCGAGATCACCGAGACCGCTCTGCTGGAATCGGCGGCCGCGCCGCGTTGCATCCTCGACGAGATTCGCGCGCTGGGTGTCGGGGTTGCGATGGACGACTTCGGTACCGGATATTCTTCGCTCAGCATGCTGCAGAGCTTTCCCTTTACGCGCGTCAAGATAGACCGTGGTTTCGTCAGCGGCCTGGGCCAGAACCCGAAATCGGCAGCGATCGTACGCGCGGTCAGCGGGCTGTGCAGAAGCTTGAGCATTCCGATCATTGCCGAAGGTGTCGAGACGGAAGAACAGAGGCAGGCGCTTTTGCATGAGCATTGCGCAGAGTTGCAAGGCTTCCTCATCGCGCGGCCGGCGCCGGTTCACGCTTTATTGAACTGGTTCGAGGACTCGCCTCCAGGCGCCATGCGACGCAGTCTCGTGGATCACCAGCTTTGAATCGCGCGTCGGCTCGGCCGCGGATGCTCCGATGAGCACGGAACGCAGGATCTCGACTGCGAACCTTCATAAGTCCTTGAGAATCGGCGCCTCGAGAAGGCAGCTGAACTCGCGAGCAAAATCGACAGAGACGCGGGCATGGACCGCACCCTGTTTATCGAAAAATCGCTGTGTTCCTGCAAGAGCGAACACACCTTCGTGCCAGACGTTCGGGTGGATGTAGAGACCCTGGTGCCCGTCGAAGCGAAAGCAGACAAATTTCTCTGGTGCAATGTCGTCGCCTGGCAAGGCCAATGGAACGTAGAACGGACGATGGTCGAGAGGGAAAAACAGTTGGCCGCCGTCCGGGTGGTAGTTCGCGTGCCAGAGCAGCATCTCTGCCGGGGCATTGGCACTGTCGTCGCAAGCTTCTTCAGGTTCCGTCGCGTAGGCGAGGATGTAGTTGCCTCTTACAGCCTCGTTTCGACCATAGAGAATGTCTCCGCGCCATTCGCTGACGAACGTCCCTTCGGTGGTGCCTGCTTCGTCCCCTGTTCCAGCGTCAATGGGCCGTGTCCCGGTTGCGGGCCACTGCACGATCTCGATCGAGCACTCGCCCGGGTCGTTCACAAGCCTGCCAAACCCATCGAGCGCGGCAGGGGTGGCGTCGACTACAGGCATCGACACGCGTCGCAGCCCTCGGGGAAGGGCGGGGTTGAGGTAATCGATCACTTTGGGCATTGCGACAGCTTATCCGAGCAAAAAACCTGTTGCTGGTACTCGGACAAGAGAGCGTGCGCAAATTTACTTTTGTATATAAATCTGTAATTTTAGAGTGTGCCCAGATGGTTGGAGCTTTCGCATTCCGGACTGTCATTGAAATTTCATAAGGAGATTTTCCGACAAAATTCTTTCTAACAATATTGAGAATCATTATCGTTAACGATACCATGCCGCAAATTGTAAACGTTCGTTTAACGAGGAATGCATTCGATGAAGGCCGAGAAGCGCGACCATCTGCGCACCTGCTACAGACCTGTCGCGGTTGCGCTGACGCTGGTATTTGCATCGATCGTACAGGCAGTTGCGGATGAAACAGCAAACGCTGGAGCGCCCACCGCGGCCTCCGCTTCAGACGCGGAAGGTGCGCTTCCAGCAGTCAAGGTAACCGCAGGCCGTGTCAACGAAAGCGAACCCGAGCGCGGTTACCAGGGACGGCGGGCGTCGGTCGCGACGCGTACCGACACGCCCCTGGTCGACGTACCGCAGGCAGTCAACGCGGTCACATCGCAGTCGATCCAGGATCGCGCGCCGGATAGCCTCGCTGAGGCGCTCGAAACCGTGCCGGGCGTGCGCATGGGCAACACGCTCGGCGGTACGCTCGACGCCCTCGTCAAGCGTGGTTTCGGGGACAACCGCGACAACTCGATTCTTCGCGATGGCCTGCAGTCCGTGCAGCCCCGCAACTTCACGCCGACGACCGAGCGCATTGAAGTGCTGAAAGGCCCGGCGTCGATGCTTTATGGTATTCAGGACCCGGGCGGTCTCATCAACGTCGTCACCAAGAAGCCGCAACTGGAACGCGCCAATTCGGTCTCCGGGTTTGCAAGCAGCTACGGCGGCGGTGGCGCGCAGGCGGATCTGACCGGGCCGATCGGCACCTCGGGCCTCGCGTACCGGTTCATTGCCGATCACCAGAACGTGGATTACTGGCGCAACTTCGGCTACAACCGGCAAGACACCATTGCGCCGTCGCTTGCATGGTATGGACGCGATACAAGCGTGCTCGTGCAGTACGAGCACATGAACTACTCTGTGCCGATCGACCGCGGGACGATCATCGATACGCGTACGGGCAACCCGGTGTCGGTATCGCCAAAAGAGCGGTTCGACGAAAACTACAACATCTCCGCGGGCCGCTCCGACGCGCTCAACGTACGGGTCGATCACAAGCTGAGTCAGGACTGGACCGTGCACGCGGGGTACGGCTGGAACCGCACGTACTACAACGATCAGCAGGCGCGCGTGCTGACTCCGAATTTCACGACCGGCATTCTTACCCGACGGGTCGATTCCACGCAAAACGGTGTGCAGTCCACGCACAATTTCACGTTGAATCTCGAGGGCAAGGTCACGTGGTTCGGATTGCGAAACGATATCCTGACCGGCTTCGACTACATGCGCAATTACCGCGTGCTGGCGGATTTGTATCGTGGCAAGAACAACTCCACGTTCAACATGTACTCGCCGGTCTACGGCACGCTGCCGGCCACTAACACGTTGTCTCCGGCTGACAGCGACCAGACCGACAAGCTGATTGAGCGCGGCGCATTCATCCAGGACGCGATACATTTCGGCGACCGGTGGATTCTCCTTGGCGGCGTGCGTTATGACGACTTCCAGGAACTGACAGGCAAGGGCAGGCCGTTTGTTGTCGGGTCCACGCAAAGCGACAGCAAGTTCGTGCCGCATGCCGGTCTTGTCTACAAGATCACGCCGGAATGGTCCACGTATGCGAGCTACAGCGAATCGTTCAGGCCGAATACGTCGATCGCGGCGCCTATCGGCACGTTGCCGCCTGAGCAGGGTCTTGCATACGAGATCGGCACAAAGCTCGAAACCAACCGCATCACCGGCACCGTTGCGCTCTTCGACATCCGCAAGAAAAACATCCAGACCACGCAGACCATCAACGGCGTCAACTTCGTGCGCAACGCAGGCCATGCGCGCTCGCGTGGCCTGGAGATCGATGTGAACGGTCAACTCACGGATCGCTGGAGCGTGATCGCGAGCTACGCGGCGACCGAGGCGCGCTACAAGGACGATCCGCTCGTGGGCGGCAACCCGTTGCCCAACACCCCCAAGCATGAAGGCGCGTTTTATCTCACGCGCGATTTCGGCAACGTCGGGTTCGGACCTGCAAGCGGGCGCGTGCGCGCAGGGGCGGGCGA